>CAKZYZ010000162.1 GCA_937885075.1 uncultured bacterium
TGGTTCCGTCGGTTACGGAGTCACAGAGCTTGAAATTTAGCTGATATTGTCCATTATTCACCAGCGTCCCATCGGAATTGGTCAGTTTCCCCTGAAAGTTGATCAAGCCGGGAACTTCCGCGGCGGCTTCGCTGAAAGGCAAAATGCAAATTGCAAAAGTTAAAATCGTCAAAGACACTATCGCTGCTTTTTTCATCATTCTTCCTCCTTTTAAACCTAGGATTATGCGGATTATTGCCCCTACCTCGGCCCCAATTAAAAACGAATATCGAATGTCTGCTCGCATCCCGATTTTATCGGGGGAACTCCGAATATCGAATGTCGAAGTTCCCTTTGCCTCGGCTTTTTTTACTTCGACATCCACCTACGGTGGACAAGTTCGATACTTGCCCGTCTCAGACGGGTTGGATATTCGATATTCTGCCTGTCCCGTTAAATGCGACCTGTTCCGTGAAGTGCGAAGCTACTTCACGGGGAAGCTCTTTAACAGGGCGGTTCGCTTTTAAACTTTTTCCTTTTAACTTTGATTTTCTCTTAGAGCCCCAATTTTACCCCCCAAAATGCGCTTCTACGCCCCTATATGAACCCTATTTCTTAGCTAACTCCCTGAATTCCAACGAGTTGCTATGGTCCGACCCCACTTTCCCACCCCACTTTCCCGAAGCAATCTCCTCTCTTGCCCGGTTAGATTGCTTCGTCATTTCATTCCTCGTAATGACACCGGAGTAGGGCAATCATTGCGAGGCCACAGGCCAAAACTTGAAAATTGGCAGTTGGTTATTGGATATCCTCCTTCGCCAGCCGCCTCCGCCATAGCAACGTAGCTGCGGCCGCGGAAAGACTGCGGCGGACAAGTTGGAAATTTATTCTTTTATTTTTTCCGGTTTACTTTTCACTTAATGTCTCCAACGTATATTTAGCGGAGCGGGAGAGCTCTCTTCCTCTCACGCTTATATCCGCCCCGGCCCGCAGTTCATCCAGCCAGTTTCCTACCAACGCGTCTCGCTTCCGGACCATCAACAATCTTTTTATGGCATCCTTCACACTGTCATATTCAAACGGTTGGGATTCGGTTACGTCCAGAACTTCGATTATGTGATAACCGAGTTGTGTCTTCACCGGCTCGCTTATCTCGTTTAATTTGAGGCTGAAGGCCGCTTCGGCGAACTCGGGGATGATGTTCCTTCTCTCAATATAGCCGAGATCCCCACCGTTTTCTTTCCCCGTCTCTCTCGCGTACTCCTCCACTATCTCAATAAAATCAGCTCCTTCCTTCAGCTCCTTCTTTGCCTTCTCGGCAATCTCCTCACTATCAGCCAGAATATGCCTCACGTGTCTCCTCTCCGGAACCACAAAACTTTCCTTGTCTGCTTCGTAATACGCCTCCACCTCATTATCCGTTACATCCAGCCTCTGCCCGAATTTCTCGAAGATCAGTTGATTCAGAATAAGCTGCTCAGCCTGGGCTTTGATCACCTCTTTGATATCTTCTCTCTCCGGAATAGCGGCTTTCTCCGCCTCCTGCAAGAGCAACTCCTGATTGATCATGCCGTCCAGCACCGCCCGCCGCCCCAGGCGGCTGCTCGGATCGATCGAGCTATTCTGCGGGAGACTTCTCAGCCGGACTTCAAGCTCCTCCAGCGTAATCGGCTTCCCATTGACCACAGCCACTGCCACCGCCACGGCCGATGCCATTACGGCGGGATTGCCTTCCGCCGCCTCTTTTTCAGGGACTGAGGCGCAACCCCAGATAAGCGTTGTGGCAATTATCAGGACTATTAGATTTCGTGTAATTGTCGTCATATTCTTCCTCCATGCTCCATACGGTTTATAGCTTCACCTCTTGCCCCATATCTTCAACTGTCAAGAGCTAAAGATTTGATCCCATTTAACCAACTTTCGATCCGGGGGCCGGCGAATTGTTCAGGGATGTTATCTTTCTCTTCGGGAGGCTTGGAACGTTCAGGAGAGGGGCCTTTCATATCACGCAAAAGTGAGGCATTTATATCACGACTTTCGGAGAAAACAGGGGTATGCGGTGTTTGCGTGATATGGAAAAGACGCGAAACCTCTTTGAGTAACGCCATTATGTCAGGAAAAGCTTTCATAGCGAGCTTGATTTAGTATCCCGGTGCAGGAGTTGCCCTGGCTTTGCCAGGCCGACCCCTTACCAGGCAGCCAAAGCCGCTCTCTTCCAGGTGTTTGCGGCAACACAGACATAAACATAGCTTGAATCCCAACATATATCCCCCGCGTTACCCGACGCACCTGCTGACGCAGGAGTCTTGGCGGTGCGAAGACGAATAATGTCGGAATTAACGTCTAAAAGCGCTGAAGGACTCGTCGTCCCAATGCCGAGATTGAAATTTATTGCCCGGCGTTGAGCCTTGCCTCCATCCTGCTCAGACGTTCATGAAGTTGCTCGATATAAATATGCGCCTTCTCCAGCTCTTCTACAATCCCTCTCCTGTCTGCTCCTATTTCCCGCACCTCATTGCCATTTTCATCAGTTATCATTTTCGGAATAGCTTTCAGGTGCTTCTCTCTCCACATAAATTCGCCATGTTCCCCAATACTTTCCAATCCGTAATCCGGCTCAAATACATAATCAGCGTGAATTTGACCTCCTCTTTGGTATATCGTTCCATTAACGTCCAATTTACCCGCAGGACTCGTCGTCCCAATCCCGACGTTGCCTGCTGAATTGATCTTCATTGCCCAGTTCGTCCATGGAGCGTCGCTGCTGTTATCTGGCCTTGTACCAAAATACAGTTCACCACCAAATCCGCCAGTGGAACCGCCACTTCCTGAACTTTTGCCCACAATTATTGCTTTAGTACTGGCATTTCCGTCAATTTTGCCCGTCGCGCGCTGCATAAAATCAATGATACCTAAATCTTTTCCGGATGCCTCAGGCAGCGAACCTCCTAAAACTAGAATACCCGCCTGTCCATCGTTATCAGCAGTTGTAGCACCGGTAATAAAAAAGGAGGTACCATATCCTTGCCCCCTCTGATAATCAGCTTTACTCACAGAAGCATTTCCAAATTGTGCGCCAAATGTATCTGCCGCAGTTTCTACTATCTGGAACTTTGAAGTTGGCTCCGTCGTCCCGATGCCGACGTTGCCGTTCTCTATCACAAACTTGACAGAGGAACCATCGTGAATTTGTAGTTTATCTGAATTAGCATATATTTCATAACTGTCACTACCTGCATCAGTATCAGTTAGTTGTATGCCAGCACTTGTTCCAGATATTTCTAAAAATCTGTTAACACCCGCAGCTGAATTAGGATTCGTCGTCCCGATGCCGACGTTGCCGCTGGAGTCGATGGTCATTTGGGTTGCGTTGTTAGTTCTTATCCCCATAGAATCGGTTGTGTTATAATATCTAAGACCACCTTGAGCAAATGCACCACTATCTCCCATATCAATGATGGCATTACTTGTAGTATTTCCAACTTGAAGGATTAATCCCACATCATCTGTGGCGTAATAGGCGTGAATTTGTCTTTGAGGATTCGTCGTCCCGATGCCGACGTTGCCGCCATTAAATATTGCCACTGGTGGAGTACCGGTTCCTCCGTATGAAACTTCTAATAAAGGTTTGGTATCTGCATCGACATTAGAATTAATAAAGACCATTGATGTCTCTGGATTAGTTCTGCCTGCGCCAGTATATCTGATATCCACCATACGTTTGTTGGTGGCAGGAGTTCCACTATTCTCAATTCTCACATTTTCATTTGCCCCAGAATGGACTATATGAAGAGGATAAGATGGCCCCGTTGTCCCGATGCCGACGTTGCCTGTATCTAATTCGATATTTAAATTACCAACGTGCAATCCACTACCTTTACCTATTGAAGCAAAGCCATTCTGAGCAACAACAAAAACATTAGTATCATCATCAGATATTTTGATTCGTGCTTTGTCAGTTGTACTTTTAAAGTATCCAGGTTGATTTAGACTACCCTCCACTTGTAAAATAGTATTACTTTCTATACTCGTAGTCCCAATGCCGACGTTGCCGGAGGTTGTCGCCAGGTAGGTATTGCCGCTGACGGTGAGAGTGCCCAGTGTGCCGATGCCGGTGATATTGTTGAAAGAACCGGAAGCAAAATCATCATTGGTGAGTGTTCCGTTCTCAATATAGGCGGAAGTGATGGATTCATCCGGCAAAGTCACAGTCCCCGCGCTGATATCAAGACCTTCTGAAGATTTGATCACACCCGCCACATCCAGAGCTTGGGTGGGATTGTCGGTCCCGATCCCCACCATGCCGTCAATTACCGTGATCCCCGCCGTCCTCATCGCGTAGCCTACCGCGGCCATCTCCTGACGGGGAGATAAAGTCTCATTTTCCACCGAGATATCCAGATAAAGTGACTCTTTCTTCTGAAAAGTATCGATCAAAGCTGTCTGCCGGGCGAAATCCGTGCTCCCTAAAAGGACATTGAAGAGACCGTTGGTGACATCCACCGCGGGATGGGTCTCACTCCACCAGGTGGTTCCGTCGGTTACGGAGTCACAGAGCTTGAAATTTAGCTGATATTGTCCATTATTCACCAGCGTCCCATCGGAATTGGTCAGTTTCCCCTGAAAGTTGATCAAGCCGGGAACTTCCGCGGCGGCGTCGCTGAAAGGCAAAATGCAAATTGCAAAAGTTAAAATTGAAACCACTGAGAACACCCCTAGTGAAGTAGCTTTGCACTTCACGGGGCGGGCTGAGAACAACCACTTTCCCATGGTATTTCCTCCGAAAAGACGGTTGACCCCATTGGATAGGTTTCGCCATCCAATGGGACAGGCAGTACCACGGCTTAAGCCGTGGGCTACGTTATCGGGGTTGTCAGTCATTCTGCCTGATCTACGAGAAACCCCTCCCACAGTTGGTATCACCACAGTTGAGGTCAGACCCCCGATAAATCGGGATGCCCCGATGAATCGTGATGCAAGCACAAGCACTTGTTTTACGACTTTAAGAATATTTTTCATCTGATGAGCCTACCTTTATTATGCAATTAATGTGCCAACAGTGACAATTTTGTACTATTATTTGTGTCTTGTTATATTTTTAGCATTTAGAACTTATTGGTTTTGCATCTTGGTGAAGATGTCTATTTAAAAGTGTTGGCTTGAAAAAACGATCTGTTTTCTTTTAACCACGGTTAAAAGAAAACAAGTTAAAAGTAAAAAGGCAAAAGTGAATATCCAACCTGTCCGCCGAAGCGTAACGGAGGAGGATGGCCAACTTCCAATTTTCCATTGTTTTTATCTCGTTACCGGAACATCACTACCTGAACCATAGTAAACCCTGGTAATTCCTTTAATCGCCCAGATAAAAGACAATAATCAGTAAGGAGTGATCAGTAATCGGTAAAAGAACTTGACTATCTCGTTATCGGAAGGTCGTTAATGCCTCCAAAATACGCCCTCGTTACTCCACGGATGGCCCAGAGGCCGGAACTTCTCCGGAAGATGCCGATCATGTCCATCCCGGTACCGTCGTAATCGGCCGGGACCGGGAGATCTCCCGCGGATCCATAGTAACAACGGGTCACTCCCTTGATCGCCCAGAGACCGATAGACTCCCGGAAGATGGCGATTGACCGGAAGCCGGCGCCGTCGTAATCTCCGGGGATTAAACGATCACTACTCGCTCCAAAGTAAAGGCGGCTTATCGCTCTCAATGCCCATAATCCGGAGGACGGACGGAAGATGGACGGCTCCCAGAGGCCGTCGCCGTCATAATCACCGGGGACGGGCTGATCGTACCGGCCGCCGAAGTAAGCCCGGGTGAGAGAACGGATTGCCCAGAGACTGGATACATTTCGGTAGATCCCGATATCCGCGGTCCCGTCCCCATCGTAATCCCCGGGGATAGGGATATCGGCAAACGTTCCGAAGTAAGTCCGGGTCACACCCTTGATCGCCCAGAGGCCGGATCCGCCCCGGAATATGCCCGGATCGGCACTGCCGTCGCCATCATAGTCGGCCGGAATCAGTTCATCTCCCTCCCCTCCGAAGTAAAGCCGGCTGATCCCCCGGATCGCCCAGAGACCTGAAAACGGGCTGAAGATCGCGATATCTGATAATCCGTCCCCGTCGTAGTCGCCGGAGACGATAGCGGGATTCATACTGTCGGGCTGGAGTTCGATCTCCACCCCGGCGATCTCCGCCCAATCAGTATAAGCGGCATCGGCGTAGCCGGGGAGATAGCCTGTCCGGCGGACCTCCGCCCGGACCGAGCCGTCCGGGAAGTGGGTGCAGATCTCCAGGGCGAACTCGCCGGACACGTTCGCGTTTCCGACTCCGCTCCTTCCATCCGGGCAGACGATCCTGACCGCCGCCCCGGCCATAGGAGCCCGTGTATTCTTGTCAATTACCCTACCGGCCACCTGGAAGCATTGGATGATGGTGGGTGTGGGGGTGATGGACGGTGTGGGAGTAGGCGTGTATCGGGGTGTCGGAGACGAAGACGAAGTCCTCGACGGAGATGGAGTCGCCGAAGGCCTCGACGTAGGCGTAGCCGAAGGGGAGGGAGACACCGACGGGGTCGGGGTGGCTGTCGCCAGCGGCGTAGAGGTCGGCGTGATGGACGGTGTGGGAGTGGCGGTCGCTGTGGGTTTGGGTGTGGGTGAAGGCGGTGGAGGCGTCGCTCCCACGGTAAACTTTCCGTCTTCAGTCAGCACATCCGAATACCAGTCCAGATCCTCGCCGTATTGGCCGCTCAACTTTATCCCTTCCAGATTAAGATCGCACCCGCTCCCGATTGGCGCCTCCGTCATTACCTGGAATTCCACTTTTAGAAGGGCCCCGCCCTCGCCGGAGAGCGCCTGATCGGACGAGATCGCCAGATTTAACTCTCCTGCCTGAGAATAATAATCCAGTGTGAAACTCCCGGTGAGTTCGGTCTTTTCCACACTTAGAACTGCCAGAACGGTTGGATCATAGCTTAAACTCAGATCAAGTCCGGCCAGATCACTGGCTTGATCAATCGAGACCGGAAGCCGGACAGCTTGCCCGGGAAGCCCCCAGCCATCGGAAATCGCCACCGTATATTCATCACCGCTTAAGGCTAAGTGCCCCCCTCCAGTTTGCGGAGGATTGATCGGCAATCCCACCGCTTTCCTTAAGATCATCACCGCGTCGGCCGAATCAATCTTCCGGTCCCCATTTAAATCTCCGGAAAGTTTTTGCAGTTCGGTCGGAATCAATTCTCCGACGGCTATCTTCAGCGCCAGGAGGGCGTCCCCGCTGTCCACTTCCCCATCTCCGTTGATATCCCCGAGAATATAGTCCGGGGCGACCGTGAAGATCGATCTATCGGAATAATCAACCAGGAGGTTATCCCCGTTCTCATCCTTGAACTTCACCACCACGAAAACATGCTCGCAGGCTTCAAAAGGCGAAGCTCCATCTGAAACCTTGAATTTAATATGGAATAAATGCCCTTCCCCGACTATGGTCATCCCCTGCGGACCGATCCCGCTGATATTGAGTTGGCCGTCGGCAAACTCGCTGTTGTCCACGACCATAAAACCTTCGGTCAAAGCCGTCCTCTCCACCGTCTCCCTTTCCGGATCGACCTGACTGACCGGAGTCAACAGTTCGGTATCATAGCTGAACTGAACGTCGAGACCGTAATTGGAGACCCCGACGGCGTTGGCAGCATTGATTAAAAGGGTGACCTCATCTCCGGCATCGCCCCGGTAGTCCGGCATCCAGGCGGTAATCGCTCCCACCACTCCCCTTGCCCAATCACTCTTCACGCTTTCGATTAAATCATTATTAAGAGCGCTTACCTTGTAATAATAGACCTCTCCGTGCCCGAGACCGAAATCCGTGTAGCCGGTCTCTTCCACTAATTCCTGGTTGAGCAAAGCGAATTCACCCTCCGCCATTAAAGAACGATAGACGTTGTAACCTGAAATATCCGGCTCGGGATTCGGGTTCCAGTTAAGCTCCAGATAATCCATTCCGTTGTAAACACCAAGTCCGGTGGGAGCGGAGACGAGAGGTGTGGGAGTGGCAGAAGGTATCGGTGACGGCGTGGTCGATGGCGATGGGGTGGCGCTGGGAACCGGTGTGGGCGACGGAGTGGCCGATGCGGCCGGGACCGGGGTGGCTGAAGGTGACGGCGTCGCAGTCGGAACCGACGTAGGCGTAGCCGAAGGAGAGGAAGTCCTCGTAGAGATCGGCGAAGGAGGCGGTGACGGCGTACTGCTTGGAGCGAGCGGAGGGGTAACCGACGGCGATGGAACCGGGGTCCGCGTTGAGGAGGGCGTCGCAGTTGGGAATGGGGTACCGGTGGTGGTTGGTTGTGGTGTGGGTGTAATCGTCGGAGAGGCGGTGGGAGAAGGTGTTGGAGTCGGCGGAAGATCCACCGCCAGGGGCTGCTCCGTCCACATATCTCCATTGTTAAAACTCAGCGTCGGATCAGATGCGTGTTCGGCATCTTCAGACAAAACGTAGATCTTAAAGAAAATCTCGGAACCGTTGACCACCCCATAGGAAAGCCCCCCCGGCGTATCCGGATCCCTTCCGAAAATATCAAGCCGCGCATAAGCATGGCCGGTAGCCATACCGGAGGTTATCGTCATCACCCCCACCAGGATATCATCCGTCCCATTGTCCCAGAAAGCTCCCGACTCATCCCCTTCAGCCGGATTATAGTCATTCGAATAGATCCCCGTATCGGTAAAATACCCCCAGGTCCCCAGCATCTTGAGTTGGCTGGGGCCGCCCGTGTTAGGGACCGCGTTGTAGTGACTCTCGAAATAGCCGGGGGTGGGAGCCGGGGTTGGGGTCTGGGACCATACCGCGGAAGGAGTAATCAAAATAAGGCAAAATAATATTCGATACTTGAACATAATGAATTTCCAATGGCCAACTTCCAACCTGTCCACCATAGCTTTAGCGAAGGCTGATTTCCAAATTCCCCCAGACATGGCATTTGGTCATTGGAAGTTGGACATTGGAAATTTTTAACCCGAGATGGCGAAGCCATTTTTGGGGTCGTCCTTTATTTTTGCCTTTTGCCTTTTAACTTGTCATTCCGCCGCCGACGGAATGACGACCACCATCCCTTCCCACTTCGCAATCGTCTTCGGGCCGATCTCTTTTATCCGGGCGCCCACATCATCAAGAGAAACAAAAGGACCGTTCTTCTCCCGCTCTATTATGATTTTGGCCGCAATCTTCGGTCCAACCCGATAGAGCTTCTCCAACTCTGAAGAACCGGCCGAATTGAGGTCAACCATCCCCTGGGCCAGAAGAGAAACAGCCATTCCCATCATTAAACATCCAACAATTCCTGATATAATTATATTCCGCATTTACCGCCTCCTGTTTAAAACTGAATATCATATGATTATGTCATAGTCATGAAGTTAAAAGTAAAAAGGTAAAAGTAATCCCCCTACCTCGGCCCCTTTTTTAACCACAGAGACACGGAGAACACAGAGATTATTTTATGTTACTTCTACCTCGGCCCCGTTATAAAAGCGAATATCGAACACCGAACTCCGACCCGAAAAATGATCTTGGATCATCTCGGGTTAAAAATGTCGAGGTTATCTTTGTGTCCAGTCCTGATTTAAAGTTGTCACTTTTTTATAGTTAAACTTCTTCTTTTTTCCTTTTCTTCTTTTTTCCTTTTCCCTTATAAGTCAACTCTCCTCGTCTCTCCCTCACGTTCAAAGACCGGGAGGGTTCCGGAAGCAATGACTTCACGACCGTTGACTTTGATCGTCAATACTTCCCCCGCTTTTGCCCCTTCATCAACGTCTTCAGTAGTCGGATCGTCACCATAGACGGCCATCAGGCCATAACCGCCCTTGTCCCGCACCACCCATTTCCCGCATAGCGTCCCTTCCGGATCGAAGAACGTTACCACGTCCCCCACTTCCAGATCGCCCATCCCATAGACCACTATATACTTGTAGCTGGACCTTACTCGAAAAGGTAAAAAGTAAAAGTTAACAATATCACGGTATTGGGAAAAAAGAGGAGAAAAAGTTTAAAAAATACTTGCTAAAGTGCCGCAACATGCTATAGTAAGCCAACTAACATCAATCAGGAGGCTACTAATGAAAGCATGTGCGGCACATCATAATCTACCACCTTACACCCTGGTCGGCAACATATTTTTACCGGTTCCTGATACGGAATTCCACGATTACCTGCTACAAATCGATGAATTTATTCAATTTTCCCCTGAGATTCTTGAAGCAATAGATCAAGATCTGGACAAACACGGAATAAAGGATAA
>CAKZYZ010000163.1 GCA_937885075.1 uncultured bacterium
TACTGACTGTGTGAAGAGAATTTGTAGACTCATGAGATATTTTTGTTTTTTTTTTTTGCTTTCTTTTTTTTTTAATGATACGGCGACCACCGAGATCTACACTCTTTCCCTACACGACGCTCTTCCGATCTGGCGGAATTCACTATCGAAAAACATCCAACCCGTGAGTCCTTTTAGGATTTTTGGATTTGAACTTTATAAGAATGAGGATGGGGTAAAATACATATCCTCTCGTTATGGCGAATTGTATCCCATTAGGAAGCCAGCCGGCACATTCCGCATAGTCGTGTTTGGTGGTTCGACTACAGAAAATGGTTACTCATACAGAGAGGAGGGAATCCATTATCCTGTCATCCTCCAATCAAAATTAAGAGAATCTTTTGGCACACAAGCAATTGAGGTCATAAATGTTGGTAATGGGGCTTTCGCGACTCCCCATTCCTTAATATTATTTGAACTGGATGTGCTTTCATGGAAGCCGGACATGATTATAGTAAGTCATAACATCAATGACCTTCAGGCGGCATACTGGCCAAATTTAACTTTTGACTACTCAAATAAATATAGCAATAAATTCTTTATGCCGGACTATAAATCTGTCTTTACATTTAGTAACTTATTATTTCAACATTCACAATTTTACTGGTTCATTCGTCAGAGAATTAACGGTATGATTAGTAAGAAAGGCGTAGCATTAAAGCGAATGTCGTACGGAATGAATCCCCCACAATTAGCAATTAATATATTCAAAAGAAACTTACGGTCATTTATAGCTATCGAAAAAGAAAATGGAATAAAAGTGTTATTGGGGAACCAACCGCTTCAACCAAGCGAAGAATACTTCGTCCGTCATATGGGCTATATATCTTATAATTCAATAGTTACATATCCTCTTCATAATGAGTTTGTACATCATCATGAAATATTTAATGAAGCAATCCGACAAGTAGCGGAAGAAACGGGTGTTCTATTCATAGATAATAAATCTAAGCTGGGAGAGAACAAAGAATATTTTATTGATTTCGTTCACTATACTCCAAAAGGAATAAATATATTGGCAAGTAATTACGCGAAATTCATAATAGATAAAAATATTATACAGATGAAAGGAAGGCAAGGAGAGAGAAACTGAAGCAACCCATGTTTTAATATATATTAAAACATTACCCCTGCTGTCCGGTTATAAGAGCAATCAAAACCCCAACGGGGTAGCTTGCCATGAGCTTGTCGAAGGGAAAGCGGCGCGGTATTATTCGTTCAGGCTCTAAATAATATGACTGATGTTTTTTATAATGCCCCGACCAGGGAGAGACCTTCCTTGAGGGAGACAGCAATCCCCTGGAAGCCCCAGCGGGCATAGCGGCCGGCCTGAAGAATATTGTGTTCGGCCAGAACCTTCAGAGCCGCTTCCTTCCAGGGGTTCTCGGGCCAGGACCAGGTGTAAGCCACATCGATCCAGGTGCTGTCATTCACCTCCACTTCCCCGATAAAGCCGAGTTCCTGAAGTTCCTCTTCCACCACTTTCTTGTATTCAGCCAGTTCTTCCTCCCCCGGCTTCTTGCCCCCCGGATAGGCCCGTTCCACATAGATCCCCACCCTATCTTCTTCCGCCCGGGCGGAGCGGGGCAGAAAAGAGGAATCAACATTGCTGTAGAACCCCACCCGAAAGAAACCGGATCGGCTCTCCGGGATATAGAGCCAGTGCTCTTCAGGACAGTTCGGCCCCTTCCGGGCCCCGATATTAAGTTCCAGAACTGATGAATAAGGTTCAGGCCGCCCGATAGCCTCCAGCCCGGCCATCTCCATCGCCCGGTTCAGAGGCAGGGTGGAGATCAGTTTACGATAGCGCACGGAGGTTTCATCGGCAAAAGAAACAGCCTGGTTTTCTGCATCCAGATGAACGGCTCGTTTTTGATAGTGAACCTCGGCGCCGCCCGCCAGTTTCCGGGCCAGACTGTCGAGGCCGGAGACCGGATAAGCGAATTGGGCGTTATATCCCACCGGCCCGGTCTCACCTTTTGCCCCCCGGATGACAGTTTCAATATCAACCGGACTTTTATAGGCGTCCTGAGGGGCGATCTTCTGATAGAGACCGGCGGTATATTTCTCGTGGAAGGGGCCGAAAAACAGATCTCCCAGGGTGGGGCCAAAATTTTTCCGGAGCCAGTCGTTCATGGTCCGGGGAATCTCTTCCCCGGCGGATTTTATCTCCCGGATGATTTCCCGGGCCTGATCCGGCCCCAGGTAGCTGAGATGGTTCTGAATCGGGTAAGGAACAAACTTATTCTCCCGGCTGAAGAAGACCGCGGCTTTTCTCCCGTAAGTACGGACCGGGGTCAGGGAGTCGATAAAATTAAGAATCTCCGGCTCGGCGCCAAAGATCCAATGCCCGCCGCCGATATCAAACCGATAAGCTTCCCCGTCTCCGGGTTCACGGTCCAGCCGCCGGGTCTCACCGGGACGGATATAGTAAGAGGAGCAGATCCCGCCGGGGTATTCCCCGGCTTCATAGACCGGATATCCGCTCTGATAGCCCGCTGCCAGCCCGGTCATACCGGCGCCTATTATAATGGTATCTCCTGTATCTTTTTTCATACTGCCACAATCCTGTTATTTTCAATGTTTAAGGTTTTTTTTCGGGTTTTTTCGGGTTTTTTTCGGGTCGGACCTGCATAACCTGTTTATTATCAATTGGTTATCTCCCAAAAATAGGTGTTTTTAGGGCTTAGAGGCTCAGTTTTGGGGGCAAAACTGGCACTGTAAGGACTTTTCGGCTCTCTCAATACAACAATCCCATTTTCTTCGACTATCTCTCGATTCAGATCCTTAATCCCCAACCTATCCATAACATCTTCCACAAAAACATGATCTCCCACTGCAATACTCTGACTCCATCTTGAATCATAAACTCTTCCATCCCCTTCCATAGCATTTTTTACCCGGGTTCTCTGGTCTATCGCCAGTTCCTTCGTGTTATTGAGTTTCAATAGTTCCGCCGTCACCTTCCTATCAATTATCTGATACCGTTTTGGAGGATTCTGGATAGACTTATAACCACAAAACTCCCATTCAGAAGGATGTTGGATAACCCCCGCCCTAACCATATTCAAGTCTATATAACTCATACACCGGGTAAGGTGTTTCCCGGACTGAACCGCTGTCGCGTGGTATCGACCTTCCCAGAAAGCTCCCGTGCGTTTTTTGCGATAATTATATTCCTGAGCTACCCTACCTTCCTCCAACTGCAATGATCGAGGGATTGTCCATTCATCATCACCATCAACCACCAGAAGGTGAATATGGTTAAAGGTCACCATAAAATTGAGGATGCACAGACCATAGCGTTTTTTTGCTTCATAGAGCCAATGGATCCATCTCCGTCGATCCCGAGGGAATTTAAGGAGTAGCTCTTTGTTGTGGCATCGATGCGTAATATGCCACACAAAACCGGGAATATGATGTCTATGTGCTCTTGGCATATGAACCATTTCCTTAAAAGTCCAGTTTAATGGGTAAAACTGGACCTCTAAGAGCTGTGAGAGGCATATAATAATTATTACTTGCCTATTTACAAGGACTTGCGCAGGTCCGACCCCAATACTACATAGATCGGAAGAGCGTCGTGTAGGGAAAGAGTGTAGATCTCGGTGGTCGCCGTATCATTAAAA
>CAKZYZ010000164.1 GCA_937885075.1 uncultured bacterium
GTTAATATTATTAATATTTTTTTTTTTTTTTTATGTTTTCTTTTTTTTTTTTTCAAGCAGAAGACGGCATACGAGATATATCAGTGTGACTGGAGTTCAGACGTGCGCTCTTCCGATCTGACCCTTGACATAATATCTGACCGCCTGATCGAGTTGGCCGTCATTCCGGATAAAGTAAGGAGGGACTTTCCCGTATGATGCGGCGGCTTTTTGGGGTGGGGGAGCGGGCGCCGCGGGAATATCGCCACTGTCAGATACTTTGGGTTTATCAGGGACCGGTTTGGATACAGCTTTTGCCGGGGGTTCAGGTGGAGCGGGGGAGGGCGGTTCTTTTTTTACAGCTGGCTGGATTATCGCCGGTTTGACCGGTGTAACCCTGGTTGTCTCGGTCGGCGCGGCAGCAGGTATTTTCGCCTTGCTTCGGCCGCGGGGCCGCCTGAGCAGTGAGAGCGGTTGGCGGCGGGAGGAACGGGTCGGACTGGCGAAGTCGGCGCCGGTTTTAGAGATAGAAGTGGACGCGGTTCCGGCGGAGCCGCCGGTCGAGCTCTTAGGCCGCCGGGCGGCCGACCATTGCCCGGAAAGACAATTGCCGGCCATAGAAATCAATCCGGTCATTAAAGTAATTATAATGAGGTATCTTAAACGCATAGTATACTCCTGGTTTAGAAATTATTTAGTTCTTTAAAAGTATTTAGCTCACCCTTTACCCCTTGTTGTGACGTAAACATTTGGCAAACCCGATAAGTTGTAGCCGCGGTCGTTGACCGCGGTTGACGGGGGCCGCGGTCAACGACCGCGGCTACAGCGCTCGACGGCAACCCGATAAATCAGGAGGGAGCATAAGCCAA
Organism: uncultured bacterium; assembly: GCA_937885075.1. Classification (GTDB taxonomy): domain Bacteria; phylum Auribacterota; class Erginobacteria; order Erginobacterales; family Erginobacteraceae; genus CAKZYZ01. Next base: position 849 of record CAKZYZ010000164.1, read on the forward strand.
CGGGGTTCACTGAAAGCTCTCCCCTTCTGTACAACATTGATTGTTCCCAGATATTTTCGATCAGGATGATAGGACAATTTTTGGTGTTGCACCAATTTAATCAGAATAGTTATTTTTTAAAACTATAAAGTAACGAGCAGAGCGAGCTAATTTATAAGCCGGACAGTTCTTTATCCTTGGGATATTCCACCGTAAATTCAAAATTGACCGTCTTTTTTCCCTTGGGCGGCAACTCCAGTTTCCAGCTCAGGATACCAGGCTCTTCCCGGTCTTTAATCTTGACGGTTGCGGGAGATATCTTGCCGCGCTCTACTGTGATATCCGTGCTCTGTGAGACCGGGATCTGATCAAGGACGGTTATCAACTGACGGGTCTTGTGAAAATTCTCCAGGGTGATCCGGTAGTGGTAATTCTTGTATCCGGTATTGCTGCTGAAGAGTCCTCCCTTCTCGGTCTTCTCGCTGATCAGTTCCCGTTTGACTTTTATATCTTCATCGATTCCCAGGTAGAGGTCGTACTTCTCACCCGGGGCGACGGTGTCGAGCCGCGAGGTCCCCACAAAATCCGGGCCGAGGAAGAGGTTAATCTTTCCGGCCAGGAGAGGGTAGGCGGCGATGTTCTCGCAGCGGGCCAGGAGATAGGCGAGTTCAGTCAGCTTCGGAGTGGTGATATAGGAGTATTCCCCCTTGATCTCTGTTTGGTCGACCGACATCCCGTGAAATGTCCCGTCGGAGGGGATAACCTGCGCCCGGGGGATCTCAAAGGTGATCGCCGCCCCGGCCCGGGCTATTTCCGCGTTATCAAAAGTGATTGGCTGCACTTCTTCCATATCTCCCCCGTAACTATCTTCGGCCATCACCATCGGCACGGGGGCGGCGGCTTTGCCTAAAGAATAATTCATCCGGCGCTGAGGCGGAGGGGGGGTATAGATACTGATATACCAGGGAAATAATTCCGCGGGCCGTCCTCCAATCGAGGGCCGGGCGGTGGAGAGAGCCAGTTTTACGTCATCCCAATCCTCCCCGGTCTTCTGGCGGACCTCGGCCCGGTAGGTAAGTTCGACCGTTCCTCCATCATGGTCGGCCCGGGCGTCATAGACCGGCCGCCAGGTCGCTCCCCGGATGACGTAAGAGACTTCTATCTTTAATGAAGTATCCTGTCCGGCTTCGACCGAGATCGCGATCTCTTTGGCTTCCCGGGAGACAAATGATTGGATCTCTCCCAACTCCTTCTCCCGGGCCTTGATCTTCTTATTCAATTCCTTCTTCTCTGCCCTGAGCTTCCGCTCCTTCGCGAAGACCTCGGTACTTGATTGGCCGATAAAATCGAGAACATTCTTCCACTGGCCGGGTTCCGGCGAGACCAGGAGCATCTCCTTCGAAATCTTTTCCGGGACGGCAGCCTGAATGGAGACGATAAAACCTTTCTCCATTGCCAGTGATCTTAAGCCGTCATCGATCGCGGATCTTTCTTCTTTAAGTACTTTGATCTGCTGTTCCAGCTTATCGACATCCTTCCGGCGGGGGTTGACCAGGTAGCTTCTTCTCACCTCGGTTCCGGTGATGGTAACCTTCCCGGCCGATAATCCCATGACCCGGACCGAGTCATCCATAATCATCGGAGGGAGCCCGGCGAGTATTACTTCCCCCGCGCCGGCTAAAATGTTTGCCTCTCCGGACCGGGTAACCATGGCCCTATCTTCATAGACGACCACCCGGGAAATCTCAGTACTAATCTCTCCGGCCGGTATTTTAGTTGTCAGTAATACAAGCCCAAATAGAGAAAGTATAATCTTTTTCATCAGGATCCCCTTTTTTGGTATATAATTTAGCGTGAATAACTATAATACATCATTAAAACAATAACATAATATTTTTTCCGGAGGAAAAAATAATGATCTGGCGCGATCACAAGAGAATAGCGGCCCGAATGGCCGATGTCTTTGATCTCCGGCAATTCAAGGATGATCTGATAAAGGGCTCGGTTGAACCGGATGAGAAGCGGACACTGGTTCATATCTGGCCGAAGGCGAAACGGACGACCAGGACAGCCATGTACCGGGCCCGGAAGGCCTTTCTCAATGGAGACCTGAAGCGAACCGCCCGCTACCTGGGGATTGTATCCCACTATATCGCCGACGGGATGGTTCACGAAACGATTGATACTTACCATAACGCTAAAGAGCATTCCCAGATTGAGGATGAACTCGGAGGCCTGGTTGAGATCCCGAATCTGGCGCCGATCGACCCGGAGGAAGAGGAACTGACGGATGGAGAATATATATTCGCGGAGATCGATACTCTGGTCCGGGAAGGGTTGGACGGTAAGCGGTTGGAACGGGCGTTAGCGCTGCTCTGCAGCGGGGTACTCAGTTCCACATCAGTGCCGGAGGATTTGACTGAGACGCGCCGATTATTTGTCGAGAGGATAAAAAGCCCTCTAATCAGGATTCTGGGGGCTGCCGCTCCGGCGGTCGGTGGAATCGGATATATCTTTACCCGGGACCCGCTCTGGGGGTTATTGATCCCCTTCGTTCTTCTTCTGGCTGGAAGCCCGGCCATCTTCCGCTTCCTGGCGCGGTATAGCGGTATCCTGGCGGCACCGGCTCTACTCGGACTGATATACTCTTGGTTCGACCCGGGACGTCTGATACTGACATTGCTTCTAGCCGGGTTTTCCGTCCATCTTCATTTCGTCTCCGATCTGAGCAGATTAAGTGAGAAATGGTATAAATTATCGCCATAGTCTACCCCGATAAAATCGGGGGCGATAATTTAGCTTTGAACAATGACTGAATTAATTAGATTGCTGCAACACCAAAAATAGTCCTATCATCCCGATCGAAATAATAGAATAATCGTAACACTTTAGCCCGTTGAAAATCCACATTGCCCCTCGCCACGATGCTCCGCATCGTGACGAAACTGGTCCGGCGCGTTCCCACGCGGAGCGTGGGAACGAGTGGAAGGGAGTGAGTGTTACGAATAATCGCGGAGATAATTTATTATGGCAGCAGAGAATCAAGATAAAATCCAATTCCTGATCGGGAAGGGGGTGAGAATATTAAATCCGGGTTCGGTTAATATTGGGGAAGATGTTAACCTTGACCGTATCTCCGGAGATCGGGTTACTATCTATCCCGGATGCCGGATCTATGGGAATGATACCCTGATAATGGCCGGCGCGACCCTGGGATTTGAGGGACCGGCTACTATTGTCAACTGTCAGCTTGGGCCGGGGGTTGAATTGCGGGGAGGATTCTTTAAGCGATCGGTATTTCTTGACCGGGCTATAGTCGGTTCGGGAGCCCAGATCCGGGAGTGCTGCATTCTGGAGGAAGAGTCGAGCTGTGCTCATAATGTTGGTATCAAACAGACCATTATCTTTCCCTTTGTTACCCTGGGAAGCCTGATCAACTTCTGTGACTGCCTGATCTCCGGCGGAACCGGTCGGAAGAATCACAGTGAGGTAGGAAGTTCCTATATCCACTTTAATTTTACCCCCAACCAGGATAAAGCAACCCCATCATTGATCGGCGACGTTCCCCGGGGGGTGATGCTTAATCAACCTCCGATCTTCCTGGGCGGACAGGGAGGGTTGATTGGGCCGTCCCGGATCGCTTTCGGGTCGGTGTTAGCCGCCGGTACCATATTCCGCCGTGATAGCCTGGAGGGGGGAAAGATTCTCCTGGGAGGAGTGATCCGCCGGAAGGAACTTCCGCTCTATCCGGGTCTCTATCGAAATGTTAAGCGGACGGCGCTCCATAACATAAATTATATCGCCCATCTGATCGCGCTGAGGAACTGGTATCGTTATCTCCGTCCGATCTTCTCTTCCGGGGATGGTCTCCGTGAAGAACTTATTAAATCCGGGATAGAGATACTTGACCGGGCGGTCGAGGAGCGAGTCAAGCGGTTGACGGCCTTCGCTGAGAAACTGCCGCTCTCGGCGGATATCTACCGAAAATCCATGAAAGGGGAGAGTGCTCCCGAAGTGCTCCTACGCAAAGAACAGCTATTCGAGTCCCGCCACCGGGTTGGCGATCTATTGCTGGAATCCCGTCAGAAGGAATACGGAAAAGAACCACGGGATAACTTTCTCTCGGCAGTCGATCGGAATCGGAGTGGGGGAAGATATATCGAGGTTATCCAAAATCTCCCCCCGGACTGCGCGGAGGAGGGAAGCCGCTGGCTACAGGAGATAGTGGATGAGGTTACCGAGGAGGCTCTGGAGATTATACCCGCGTTTCGGTCTTAGAAATCAGATGGATCCTTCTGATCGGACCGATCCGTCCGATTGGTTTTTTGAAAAATGAATGGGGATAACGAAAAAATGACAAACGATGCTGAACTACCGCCCACTGCCCATCGGAGCGAAGCGGAGATCCCGCCAACGGCGGGACTCCCCACAAAACTATTCGGTACCGACGGGATCAGAGGCGAAGCGGGGAAATATCCGATTATTCCGGAGATGGTGGTCAAGATCGGCCAGGCGGTTGCTGCTACGGTTAAAGCAGATGATGGAGGGAGGATTATCATCGGGCATGATGGGAGACTTTCGGCATCGATGATTGAGGACGCCCTGGTAGAGGGGATCTGTTCGATGGGAGTGGATGCCATTTTAACAGGGTTGATCCCTACCCCGGCGATCGCTTTCCTCACCCGGTCCATGAAGATGGGGGCCGGGATTGTCATCTCCGCCTCCCATAACCCATTCCAGGATAATGGCATCAAAATCTTCTCCTCGGGAGGATCTAAACTTGAGGAGGAGGTAGAAGCCGGGATAGAGGCTCTGGTTCATTCCCCGTCATTTCCCGGCGATCTTACGGGGTTGGAAAGACGAGGCAAATCCAGCCGGCTGGAGGATGGCAGCGAGAGCTACCTGGAGTTTTTGCGGGGGACCGTCCCGGAGAATTTCACTCTGGAAGGATTGTCGATTGTCTTAGATTGCTCCAATGGCGCTACTTCTCTTGTCGGACCGGAGATCTTTTCCCGTCTTGGCGCCCGGGTGACTACTCTCTTCGCCTCCCCGGATGGTAGGAATATCAATTCCGGTTGCGGTTCTCAGCATCCCGAGGTCCTGGCCCGGGAAGTTATTAAGATCCGGGCTGATATCGGGCTGGCCTTCGATGGCGATGGGGATCGGATGATTGCCGTTGACGAAAAGGGGGAACTCATAACCGGTGACCGGATAATCTTTATCTGTGGGAGTAAGATGAAGAGAGATAATCGTCTCCCCCATGATATGGTAGTATGTACCGTGATGAGCAATCTTGGTCTTCATCACGCTCTATCAATCTCCGGGATAAAGAGAGAGATTACCGATGTCGGCGATCGCTATGTGATGGAACGGATGAAAGCGACCGGGTCGGTTCTGGGAGGAGAGGATTCGGGGCATCTGATCTTTCTCGATCAACATACTACCGGCGACGGGATTATCTCCGCCCTCCAGTTGCTCCTGACGATCAAGGACGAAGGGAGACCACTATCAGAACTCGGGTCCGGAATGACTGTCTTGCCCCAGCTGCTGCTAGATCGGAAGAGCACACGTCTGAACTCCAGTCACACTGATATATCTCGTATGCCGTCTTCTGCTTGAAAAAAAAAAAATAACAGAAAA
>CAKZYZ010000165.1 GCA_937885075.1 uncultured bacterium
TGAGTTCGTGTGTAGTAGTGTTTTTTTTTTTCAAGCAGAAGACGGCATACGAGATATATCAGTGTGACTGGAGTTCAGACGTGTGCTCTTCCGATCTTGGGAGTCCTCAGCCTACTCGAAATTTCCTTAGAGGAAAAGTTGCCCGAGGCGAAGCCGATGGCTGAGTTCCGCTTATGGGCTTTGCGAGTAAGTTAGAGATAGGAACTGTTGAAATATTTCAGTCGCTGTCAAAATAAAATTATTATAGTCATTGTTCAAAACTATTTTTTTCATCGAAAAAAATACTTGACTATTATAAAGCCCCCTTATATTATGGGGACAATTATCACAGGAAATGTAATTGCCTGCTTTGGCTTTTAATAATAGATTAATAGAAATAACCCAAAATTTATAAAACAACTGTCGGCGCTGACCGGAGCTAATTACGTTGGTCTTGGTTCAAGACTAAGTTATAGCCGAAGGCGCTAACTTAGGAGGTAACAGTTATGTTCTCAAAAAAGATATTGATTGTAGATGATGAAAAGCAGATTCGTGAGTTGTTGAGCCACTATTTTAATCGTCTGGATTTCTCCGTTCGGGCGGTTTCATCGGGGAAGGAAGCACTGGAGAGGATGGAGTCATTTATTCCTAATATAGTATTGCTGGACTACATGATGCCGGGGATTACCGGTCTGGAATTATTTCCTCAGGTCAAGAAGCTCTTTCCGTTTGCCAAGGTGATAATATTAACCGGCCGCGGATCGGAAGAGATCGCGGTTAAGGCCCTCAAGATGGGTGTGGATGATTATATTACCAAGCCGTTTGAATTAACGAAGATCCGTGATCTGGTACGGTATTACCTTAATCAGCAGAGAGAAGAAATTATCTCGGTAAATGGAAAATATCATTATCCTCTGGAAGATGAGTTAATCAATCGGTATGAATTTCTCCGCCTGGCTCATTCTCATCCGGAACTGGGGGTGAAGACAATCAGTTCTTTCTTCAGTTTTTCCCGGCAGGATTTCTATAATTTCTTAAAGAGAATCAAAGAGTTTGGTCTCCTCGGTATCATCGGCCAGCGGGAACTGAAGAAGCTGATAGGTCGTTACCAGGAGACCAGATTATATACAAAGAATCTTCCCGGATTTATCCCGTTTCCGTTTCTGGATGAAGAGGAAGGGAATACGACTTATAATCTGGGCAATTTTCTTAACTGGAATGACTCCGCCCAGATAAAGCTTGAGATGATCCGTGAGGCGGCTACTGATCCCAGACCACATGTCGGTTCTATCTGTAAAAAATACGGAATAACCCGGGAGGCGTTCTACCAGAACTATCGGGCTTTTGAGGCCCGGGGAATATTCGGTATCCTCCGGAGAAAGAAAGGCCGCCCGCGGAAAGATGGCGGTGAGTTGAGTATGTCCTGAGAAGGGACTGGTGAGCGGTAAGCAGTGAACAGTAAGCGGTAAGCAGTGAGCGGTAAGCGGTGACACATTGCTTCGGGACTGGCGGACTGCTTACTGCTTACTTCTTTCCTTCCTTCCTCCCCCTCACGATATCCACCATCCGGGACTTAATCATGACGACTAAACCAACCGACCTCACTCCCCTTATCCAGAAGCGGCTTGAGCCACGCCTGCGGAAAGTATTATATTCCGCCGGACGCTCCGCCGACGCGCTGGGGTGGAAGATTTACTGTGTCGGGGGGTCGGTCCGGGATCTTCTGCTGAAAAAAGATACTTTTGACCTCGACATACTGGTTGAAGAGCATGGTCTGGAGTTCGCCCGCCATTTTGCCCGGGAAGAAAAGGGAACCTTGAAATTATACCGGAGGTTTGCTACCGCCATGGTGATTATGCCGGGCGGTATAAAAGTTGATATCACGACTACCCGGGGAGAGTTCTATCCTGAACCCGGTTCTCTTCCCGAGGTAATTCCCGGCAGCTTTGAAGAAGATATCCGCCGTCGGGACTTTACCATTAACGCGATGGCTTTCTCCCTCAACCGGGGAGAGTTCGGCCGGTTAATCGATCTCACCTATGGGTTGGATGATCTTAACGCCGGGATTATCAGAGTTCTGCACGGGGATAGTTTCAGGGACGATCCAACCCGGATATTCCGGGCGGTTCGGTTCCAGCAGAGGCTGGGATTTACAATAGAACCCCGGACGGAAGAACTGATGCGGACCGCGGTGAACCTCAAACTCTTTGAGAAGGTCTCCCCGGAACGGCTGCGGCATGAACTGGAATTGATCTTCAAAGAACCTGATCCGCCGGGTGCTATTGAATCCATGGCCCGATATGATGAACTGCGGTTTATTCATCCCCGGGTGTCATACACGGATGAATTAAAAGCTCAGCTTTATCGTATCAGGGAGAACTATGCCTGGTTCAGGGGTCGGTTCGGAGAAGAAAGCATCTCCCGCTTTCGAATTTATTTCGGCGCGCTGCTCTTCTCTCTCCCCGAAGACGCTATCGCCGAGACCGGGGAGAAGTTCAATCTCTCCCTCAAGTTTTCAGGTCAGTTGACGGGAGTGAAGAGGAGGTCCGAAGAAATTGTTCGGATACTATCTTCTCCGGAGGAAGTTGCCCCCAGTCAGGTGTATTCTCTCCTGCACGGGAGTGATGTCGAGATATTACTAATAATAATGTCGCGGATAGATTCAGAGCATCTGGTTTCCCGGATAAGGAGATACTTAACAGAGTATCGGTCTGTTACCGGAGAAGTGAAGGGCGGCGATTTGAAGAAACTGGGTATCCCCCCCGGCCCGGAGTATAAAAAAATCCTGGATAAGTTGCTCTTTGCTCGCCTTGATGGCCGGGTACAGTCCCGGGAAGAAGAGCTTAATCTGGTGACCAGCCTGGTTGACACACATGATTGATGTTGATATAACCATAGTTTGCTGATATAGAATTTTCCCGGTATCCATCGGGATCCCGGTTTGTTTAATTAATATTACCGGGACAATAAGCTCGTAGTGCAGGACTTCAGTCCTGCCCAACGAAGGCAGGACTGAAGTCCTGCACTACGAGGTTGCGCCGCAGGCGCTAAGTTCTTGAAATCAGGAAATAACAATGAACCAAAATAAAACTAAAATTTTACAAAGAAAAATTTTAAGCGGCATGCGCCCGACCGGCCCCCTCCACCTCGGCCACTTATTCGGGGCTCTCTTTAACTGGGTCTCACTCCAGGATGAGTATAAATGCTATTATATGGTTGCCGACTGGCATGCTCTTCTCAGCGAGTATGAGAACCCCGGTTCGATCAAGGGGTACACCCGGGTCTGCGTAGCCGATTGGCTGGCAGTGGGATTGGATCCGGAGAAGAGCGCTATCTTCGTTCAGTCCGAGGTAAAAGAACACGCCGAACTGCATATGATATTATCCACTATCACGCCATTGCCCTGGCTGGAACGGTGTCCTACCTACAAAGAGCAGTTGCGCGAAATTAAAGGCCGTGACCTTTTTACCTACGGGTTCCTGGGGTATCCGGTGCTCCAGGCCGCCGATATCCTGCTTTATCAGGCCGACGCGGTGCCGGTGGGGCGGGATCAGGTCCCTCACCTGGAGCTGACCCGGGAGATTGCCCGGCGTTTCAATAAACTATATAAGAAAGTATTTCCGGAACCGCAGCCATTATTGACTGAATCGGCTAAGCTGCTGGGTCTGGATAACCGGAAGATGAGTAAGAGTTACGGCAACTTCATAGCCCTGGCCGACCCCCCGGAGGAGATCCGGGAGAAAGTCCGGGGGATGATAACCGATACCCGGCGGATCCGCCTCAGCGATCCGGGGCATCCGGAGGACTGTAATGTATTCGCTTACCATCGGCTCTTTAATAATGACCAGCTCCCGGAGGTGGAAGATTGGTGCCGGAACGCGAAGCAAGGGTGTACGGACTGTAAAAAATGTCTGGCCGAAGTCCTGATAAAATATCTGGAACCGATGCGGGAAAAGAGAGAGTACTGGCTAAAAGGAGACCGGATTGAGGAAGTGCTGGAAGACGGAGCATCCCGGGCCCGCGCCGCCGCCGCCGCGACCCTTGAAGAGGTACATGAAGTGATGGGTTTTTGAGGGAGTTGAAAGTGCCTAAAGTGCCTTAAGTTGGAAGTTGTCGCCTCGCTTCGTTGGTTAGTTAGGCCGTACTCGAAAAGGTATTTTTAACATTCTGTGCTAAAAAACTAAATATTCACCACGAAGGTCAC
>CAKZYZ010000166.1 GCA_937885075.1 uncultured bacterium
GTAGCAGCTGAAGTAGCTGCAATGTACGATGACACGTTGCGTTGTTTTTTTTTTTTTAATGATACGGCGACCACCGAGATCTACACTCTTTCCCTACACGACGCTCTTCCGATCTAGGCAATGCTTGACTCCGGGGACTCGATCGACCTTTCATCGATCGGAAAAATTACCGTGGACAAACACTCGACCGGCGGCGTGGGCGACAAGGTCAGCCTGATCCTGGCTCCCCTGGTCGCCTCCCTCGGAGTACCGGTCCCGATGATGAGCGGCCGCGGCCTCGGCCACAGCGGTGGGACGCTCGACAAACTTGAAGCCATCCCCGGTTACCGGGTCGGGCTGACCGAGGAAGAGTTCATCAACCAGGTAAAAGAGATCGGCGTCGCCATCATCGGTCAGACCAGATCTCTCGCTCCGGCCGACGCGAAGATGTACGCGCTCCGGGACGTTATCGCCACGGTGGACAGCATCCCCCTGATCGCCGGATCAATCATGAGCAAGAAGCTGGCGGCCGGGCCGAACGCCTTTGTCTTCGATGTCAAGACCGGCAACGGGGCCTTTATGCGCACCATGGAGATGGCCGAAGAGATGGCCCGAACTCTGGTAGATATCGCGATCCTCTCCGGACGGCAGGCCCAGGCCCTGATCACCGATATGGACCAGCCTCTGGGATATTATGCCGGGAACGCCCTGGAGATTTACGAAACCATCCAGTGCCTTAAGGGGGAAGGACCCGAGGATCTGATGACGGTGATCATGGAGATCGCCGGAATGATGCTGATGATGGGAGGGAAGGCCGATTCCGTAGAGGTTGGCAAATCCCTGGCGCAGACGGCGCTCGACGAAGGAAAAGGCTTGGCAAAATTTAAAGAGATGGTTGCCGCCCAGGGTGGAGACACCGCCTACATCGATAACCCCGATCTCTTCCCGAAAGCCGGGACTATAGTTCCGGTCAAAGCCCCGCGGGCCGGTTTCATCCACGGAATCGATACCCTGGAGATGGGGATGATCTGCGTGGCACTGGGCGCCGGGCGGGAGATGGCCGATGACGTGCTCGATATGAGCGCCGGAATCATCTTCTCGAAGAAGGTCGGCGATCAGGTTGAAGAAGGAGAGACAATGCTCACCCTCTTCACCAATAAGAAAGAAGGGGTTGACACGATCGTCAACCGGGCGCTGGCGGGAATTAAAATCCAAGATTCTCCTTGCCAACCAAACCCGATTATATATAAAGTAGTCAACAAAGATGGTATTTTTGATTTTTCATAAGAAGAACTCTAAATAATTATAACACTTTAACTTCTTCTTCTCGTTCCAACGCGGAGCGTGGGAACGAGGAGAAGCATGGTATTTTAAATTTTTCGTAGAAAAATTTAAAATATAAGGAGTCCGCTATGGGAAGTGCCAAAACACTTGTCTTTCTGTTAGTGATCGCCGCTTTAATCGGCGCGGTGGTTCTTATTTTCAACAAGAACTATCGCCGCGATTATAATCTGGTCTCCAACCGCAACTTTTATTCCAGCATAGCCCAACAATAAACCATTAACGCTTCGGGGAACTATCTATGCAAACGTATATCGTTTCATTTGCCTCTTTCCTCTGTATCGGTATCGCGGTACGGCTATTTCATCCCGAGACTTTCGAGCTCTCCACACCCAACCTCATCATCACCGGATTTATCCTCGCCGCTTCACTCGTCTCTTTCCTCTATCGGGCACGGGTATTAGCCTTTATCTTCTTCTGCGCGGCTCTCTGCATAGCCCTGCTGGCTCTCCCGCTCGATCCGGGGTTGAACAACTACCTGATGGCGATCTTTGCCGGGCTTTTTATTATCTCGATTGTCTTCGGTTTCATCAAACTCAACGGTCTCCCCTTCTGGATAGTGAGCGCCCTGGTTCTGGGATATGGACTCACCTGCGTCCAACTGGACAAATCTTATGATTCCCATCTGGTCCACTGGAGCGGAGACAGTAATAACGATCAAACTCTGGTCTACGGGGAGATCGTTAAGGAGCCGGAAGTAAGACCCGAGAAAGGGGATACCCGCCTGATAGTCAAACCATCTATCGTAGCCAACCTGCGAAAGAAAGATCAGGGACTGGATATCATCAATCAGGCGATCAATGAAATGACAGACTTGAACCGGGAGTGGGATACCGATGAAGAAGCCCTCTCCACCCTGCTCAAAGTGCGGGATATCTTATATGAAAATCCTGATGCCGCCAGGCAAGCGGTTATTATAAAAGAGTTCTCTTCGGGTAATTACGCCCCGTCCGGGAAGGATATCGAAGTTATCGAAATGGCTCTGGAAGAACTGGGATCACCGGACCAGAATGACGGCTGGATCAGCCGGATCGGGAAAGGCTGGATCCTGATCACGGTCCTCGATAAGGGTCTCAACAAAGAGGATCTCTACCCCTCTATCTCCCACTACACTGCTTACGGCGATACGGTAAAGATAATCGCGCCACTCCGGTCTCCCCCTTCAGCCAACAACCCCGGGGGCTTTGACTACAAGGAATACCTCGGCCAGATCAATACCTTCGCCATGATGAAGATCAAGGGAAAGGAGAACTGGACGACCAAGAATCTCGATACCATGGAGATCATCAAGGTCGGGGGCGGGAACTTCTTCATTAACTGGTGTATGGGCATTAAATATAAACTCCTGGCGGTCATCCGCCAGACCACGCCGTTTCCGGAGTCCGGTTTCCTCTCCGGCATCTTTATCGGTCTGAAGAAAGGTGTCCCGGAGAAGATTGTCAAGGAATCCCAGGCATCCGGTACCGCCCATGTCTTCGCTGTCTCCGGGCTCCATGTCTCGATCATCGCCGGACTTCTGCTCCTGATCTTTAACCAGACCCCGATCCCGAAGTCGGTCTGGGCCCCCCTGGCGGTTCTCTTCCTGATTGTCTTTACCGTCATCACCGGCGCCCGACCCTCGACACTCCGGGCTACCACCATGAACAGCTTTGTCCTGATATTTTTCACCTACTTCGGCAAAAACATCGCGAAGTCTCTCATCATGTCAATCGCCTTCGCGGCAATTGTCATCATCTGTTTCTTCCCGCCCGGATACGGCGGCCCCCTGATCCTCCCTTCGGCCTCATTTTTAATGTCATTCTCCGCCGTCCTCTTCCTGGGACTGCTGAGCGGCCCGATCGAGGATTTCTTTAACTTCAAGCTGAAGAATCTCCAGAGTCTGGTGGCTACCGCCGCTGTCGCGATCTGGATCGGATTGCTCTTTATGAACCTGGGCAATCCCCTGGGAATTCTGAAAGCCAAGCTCTTCTGGGGGATGCTGATAGCCATCCCGGTGGCCTTCCTGATCCAGCAGGTAATTCCCTTCACTCCCCGATTCAGCAAGATCCCGGGGAAATGGCTCAGAACTTTCATTGCCGCTCAGGTAGCGATCCAGTGCAGTATCGTCCCTATCTCCATGCTGATCTTCCATCGTATGTCGCTGGCAGCACCGTTCGCCAACTTCATCGCCATCCCCATGATCGGAATAATCCTGCCGCTGGGAATGCTGGCTACCCTGATCGGCTTCATACCGCTGATCGGGATCTACCTGGCTCTGGTGATCACGGCCGCCAACTGGCTGGGGATGCACTTCTTCATCGGCCTGGATGCTTTCTTCGCCAGGGTCTTTCCCTATCCCCAGGTCCCCAAGCCGGGAGCGCTGGCGCTTTTCATCTTCTATGGAGTCGTCGCCTTCTTTCTCTTCAGGGAGAAGATTGTTCTTACCCTGAAGATGACCTATGTCCGGATAAAGAATTCGATGCCGGACGGGGGATGCCGGATCCGGGCCTACGCATCACTGGCCGCTCTCCTGATCGCGATAGTAACCATATCCACGGGATTTGTTCGGTCCAGCATACCGGAACTGAAGGTCATCTATCTCTCCATGGGCTTTAATGACGGCATGACCGTGCTGGTCGAGGCCCCTAACGGAGAGCATATTCTGATCGATGGGGGAGCGGAGAGCTGGAGTAACTATAAGAAGCAGTACCGCTATAACAACCAGGGGAAGAGAACCGTAGAAGAGGTTCTGCTCTCGGAGAAGATCGTCTCCTTCGACGCGGTTATCAACAGCAGCTGCGACGCCCGGGTCCTGGGCGGCCTGAACTATATCGTAGGTTCCAACGATTATTATATCAAACAGCTCTACTCAGCCTTGCCGCCATCCAAGTTCGGCCCGCAAGATCTGGACTTCAACCAGTTCAGCCTGGCTCTCGGCATTACCTACCGGGACAATCCTCTTTATTACTATCGCCTCCTGATGCTCAATCAGTTCGATGAGGAACAGGCCATGGAGTTCATGACCTACTTCCGTAAGATCTCTGATGAGGATATGCTCGACTTCCTCAAGACACTGCCGGAGAACCCGAGGTTGAAGTATGACCCCCGGACCATAACCGAGAAGGCGATCCAGGATTTAAAGGAGAAGGAAGCTGAGTCTCATGAAGAATTGATCGAATCCATAATCTCAACCGAGAAATGGCTCCATCCGGGAATTGACTTCTCCTCCGAGCAGGCGGAATCTCTGGCGGAAAAATGGAAACTTCCGCTTCTTCCCCCCCACGATTATTTCGGTTTTGTCAGTAACCTCCCCCAGGCGGTCCAGTGGTTTGTCTTCCAGGAGAGTGGAATCGTCGGTGATATGGATGAACTCCTCTCTTACCGGATGGATCTCTACCAACTTTTTGAGGAAGCTATCGGTTATGAAGCCGAGGATCCAACGGAGAAACTATACCGCGGTGACGAGATGTTCCTCCAGTATCATCGCCTCCTCTTCTCGGTCAAGGTGCGCGATATTCCGATCAGCGCGGCCCGACAGGGGATAGAGATCATTCCCGCGGAGGAAGTCGGAGGAAAGTTACTTCAAGCGGTAATCCTGAATCCAATGGTTGAGAGAGTAACCGGGAAATATGTCAATGAGGTAAACTCGGTCGCAGTGAGAATGCAGTATGGAGATGTCTCCTTCCTCTTCCCGAGTCTGATGGACAATGAAGGATTCAGCAATATGGCCCAGAATGTCAAGGGCGGCATCGAGAGCACCATCTATCTCGCCCCCCAATTCGGAAAAGGGGGGAAATACTTTGACCCGATTCAACCGATCACTCTGGTCAAGCCGAAAGTCGTGGTATTCCAGTATTCGGGCGGAAGCTTCGGGCGCGAGAGCAAGAAGTTTACCGAAGCCTGGGATTACTGCAAGGAGATCGGGCTTGAAGCCTACAATACCAAGAAACAGGGCGCGATTATCATCTATACCGACGGCACCGACTACCGGGTAATCACCATGATGGGAGAGAAGAAAAAACTCGGAGCTCAGGATGAGAGTGTCAGTCAGACCGATGAGGTGGGGATGGGGATGTGACGAAGTTGAAAGTTCTAAGTGCCTAAAGTTGGAAGTTGTCGCCTCACCTGGTGGGGCGGCGGCCGGTTGGAGTTATTGTTTAATACCTGAAATTGCCCGTCATAGTGACGGGATTTAATAGAACACCGGTGTTAAAGACGCACCGAGAACCATCCCGATACGGGATATAACCAGAAGGAGGCCTCATATGCGTAAGGTCATCGCATTAGGACTTGTCGTAGCTTTCAGTTTGGCGATTGTAATGCCGCTAATGGCACAGGAAAAGATTGATCTCAACTCCGCCAGTGCTTCACAGCTTCAGGCGCTCAATCGCGTCGGCCCGAAGACTGCCGCCAAGATTGTCGCCGAGAGAGAGGCCAATGGCCCGTTTTCATCTCTCGCTGATGTTGCCCGTCGGACCAAGGGCATCGGATCTAAGACTATCGCCAAGTGGGACAACGCTGAATGTGTCCCGCCGGCGGCTGAATAACGCCGCGGCAAGTCGGCAGGCGCGGGGAGGATAACCTCCTCCCCGCTGCTTGCTCAGAAAAACTTATACCTCGCTTCGCTTAAGTGACTAAATAGAACTACGAATTTCGCGAATTACACGAATTTTACTTTAGAATAATCCTGCAATATTGGTTCAATGCTTGTACGTTCTTAGAAAATAAAACTATTGAGACTCCGACGCAGCAACTTATAAAAATAACTTCTTAAATGAAAGATACTAAGACTATATATCTGCCGGGGCTCCTGACAATACTACTTGTGATTTTATTACTTCCCGCCGGCAACGCCGACGCAACGACGGGAAAAAGTAATATTCTCACTGTGACTTACCTTAATGTCCACCAGGGTGACTCCGAGCTTATCCGGACCCCGGATGGTAAGGTGATCCTGATCGATGCCGGACAGTCGGGAAATAAATACCGTCCTTTCGACGGAGGAAAAGATGTTGTCCTCCCCTTCCTGGAAGCTCAAGGGATCAAGAAACTCGACATGGTGGTGGTCTCTCATCCCCATGACGATCATGTCGGCGGGATGGTGAAGGTGTTGTCTGACAACAATATTAAAGTAGATGCCGTACTGGACTCCGGACTTATTTACAACTCCGGAGCATACGAGAAGTACATAGAGCTGATCAAAGAGAGAAAGATAAAGTTTATGATCCCGAAGAAGGGGCAATTCCTTGACTGGGGCGATAAAGTGACCGCCCAGGTTATCTATCCGCAGGTTCCTCCGGCAAAAAGAGGGCATCTCTCCCCTAATAACAATTCAATAGTAATACGGATGGAATACGATGATGTCTCTTTCCTCTTCACCGGAGACTGTGAACACGAAGGAGAGATGGAGGTTACCCACTCGGGTGCCCGGAATAAAGTTACCGTGCTGAAAGCCGGACATCATGGATCTGAGACCGCTACCGGTTCTGACTATTATTTTGATGCTGATCCGGAAGTGGTGATTCTTATGGTGGGCAAAAGAAACAAGTTCCACCATCCTCACTGGAAAACTGAAAAATTACTCCGGGAGACCGGAGTTGACATATATCGTACCGATCATGACGGTACTATCACGATCACTACTGACGGCAAGACTTACGACGTTACTACCGCCGCGGAATAAAAATGATTAAACCGCGAATCTCGCGAATCTTCACGAATTAAAAGAAGAAATGAACTACGAATTACGCGAATTACACGAATTTATTTTAAAAAAATCAGTCTGTAATCTTTTTTCAAAATTAATTTGGCCCCGCCAACGGCGGGGCTAAATTAAGGGAGAATAACTAATGGATCCTTATATCTTTTTTATAATCGGCGGCATTGCATTTATTATCTTTCTCCTGGTAGCTCTTGACCTGACTCGACTGATAAAAAAGAAGTCCGGAGACTGGCAGGAGCTGGCCGCGGAAGAAGATAAGGAGACCGATCCTCTGATGGAGGTAGGTAACCTGGGAGAGGGGGAGTATGGGGAAGAAGAGATGCCCCCGGCAAGAAGCGAAGATATCACCAGGATCAACCTCCCTCGACAGGCCGAAATATTTGATCATATCATTACCCATACTGACTGGGATGGAATTATCTCCGGGGCACTGCTCAAGCATTTCTCCCCGCTGGCTAAGGTTGAGGTCACCAGCGCCCGGGGTATCCGGTGGGCGCTGCGCGCGCTGGCCAAGAATCCCGACAAGCCCCACCGCCTCTTCATTACTGATGTGGGGATTGCCAGCGAGAGCCTGGCTGACATTGAAGACGCCCTGATCGATCTCCAGAAAGCCGGGGTCAAGATCTACTGGTATGACCATCACCCCTGGAGCAATCTGAGTATCGATACGGCGGAACGGGACTGCGCCGACATTATCGTCAACCCGAAATTCAGAAATGCCGCGGATATCGTATTCAAGCGGGTCACCGGGGAGGACGACCCCTACTACGCCCAGTTGATGAGATTGATCTATAACCGGACCACGGAGGAAGAGGCGGAGTGGGGAAGGAACTGGCGCCTCCTGATCCTGGCCACTCAGAGCGCGCCTTCCTTTGGCGATATAGTCGATCTGATCACTAAAATTGCCGGTAATAAATCATTCTCGGTCAGTGATAAATTCAAGATCAAGCGGATGGCGGAGGAAGAGGTGATCTACAAGAAATTTGCTGAAGGCAAGCACCGGGAAGAGATCACCCAGTCCGGGATGAAGTTCCTGGTGGTAGATCTACGGGTCTTCCGCGAGGAATACGATGCCGGCGGGCAGTTAAAAAGAAAGTTCGCCCGGCATAACCCTCCCGCTTCCATCGGATATGATATAGTAGAGTACCATAACCCGGATTTCTACATCATGGTTCTGAAGAACGACCGTCTCAGCATCCGGGGAGGGAAAGACAGAAAGTTCAAGGTAGACACAATCAAGGAACTAAGATCTATTAAGGGAAACCCGTGCCGAATCTCCGGCCACAGTTACGCGGCCGGGGTCTACCTGACGGTCGGCATAGCCAGCAAATTTAAATATCTCTACAACTGGGCTCTGCCCCAGGAAGTAGAAGATTTTATCGAAGAAATTAAGACAAGGTTGTAAAAGAAGTGCCTAAAGTTTGAAGTGCCTAAAGTTGAAAGTTGTCGACCACCTGGCAGCTGGTTTAGCGAGAACTGCCAGGTGGTCGACAACTTTCAACTTTAGGCACTTTAGCGCACTTTAGGCACTTCTTTTACTTTAGGCACTTCTTTTTCTACTTTAGGCACTTCTTACAAACGGAGTTAAAAAATGAAACGAGCAATAATAATAGTATTGGACAGCGCCGGGATCGGAGAGATGCCGGATGCCGGGGAGTATGGAGACGCGGGAGCAAACACTCTTGGTCATATCGCCGCGGCCGTTGAAGGGTTTTCCCTTCCGAATATGGAGAAGATGGGACTCGGTAATATCGCCCCTCTGAAAGGGGTTCCCCCCTCCCCTGCCCCCTCCGGGGGCTACGGGAAGTTAAGCGAAGAGTCCCATGGCAAGGATACCACTGTCGGGCACTGGGAGATCGCCGGACTGGTATCGTCTATCCCGTTTCCGGTCTATCCGGATGGATTTCCTGCCGACCTGGTAGAGGCATTCGAGAAGAAGATCGGAAGAAAGACTCTCGGCAACTATGCCGCTTCGGGGACCGATATTATCCGGGATCTCGGGGAAGAACATGTGAAGACCGGTTCACCCATCATCTACACTTCCGCCGACAGCGTCTTCCAGATCGCGGCGCATGAAGATGTGATCCCCCTGGAAGAACTCTATAAGATCTGCCGGCAAGCCCGGGAACTTCTTCATGGAGAGCATGGCGTCGCCCGGGTTATCGCCCGGCCGTTTATAGGGGAACCGGGGAAGTTCGAACGGACCGCTCACCGACATGACTTTTCTTTCATCCCTCCCTCCGATACCCTGCTGGACGTACTTACCCGGCGGGGCTTTAAGACCTATGGTGTTGGAAAAATCTACGATATCTTCGCCGGAAAAGGCGTCTCCGAGACGGTCAGCATTGAAGACAACCAGGACGGTGTCGACAAGACCCTGGACGCTTTGAAACAGGATGGCTTCAGCCTGGTATTCACCAACCTGGTTGATTTTGACATGAAGTTTGGCCACCGGCGAAATATCCCGGGTTATGGCCAAGCCCTGATGGATTTCGATAGACGGATTCCGGAGATCCTCAACGCTCTCCGCCCGGAAGATATGCTCTTTATCACCGCGGATCATGGCTGTGACCCCTCCTACACCACTCATACCGATCATACCCGGGAATATATCCCGCTCCTGGTCAACGGACCGGAGGTAAAACCTGGAGTAGATCTTGAAACAAGGGGGAGCTTTGCCGATATCGCCCAGACAATCGCCGAGTACCTCGGCATTCCGGAACTGGTTGCCGGGACCAGTTTTTTATCTGAGATAACTGAGGACTGAGGACAGAGGGCTGAGGGCAGAGGGCTGATGACGGATGACAGAGGGCAGAAGACAGATGACAGAGGACTGAGGACAGAGGGCTGAGGACAAAAAACAGAGGACAGAGGGCAGAAAACCGAACGTTCAACTCTCAATGTCCAACATTCAAAATCGCAGCCCCGAAGGGGCGACAGTCAATAACAAAGGGCGTTAGCCCTGGTGGAAAAACCGAACATTCAACATAATTATTTTTTACACCGTAAAAAAAAGGAGAAACAAATATGATTATCGACAAAAATAAAATCCAGGAAACAGTTGATTACATTGAATCA
Source organism: uncultured bacterium (assembly GCA_937885075.1). Taxonomy (GTDB): domain Bacteria; phylum Auribacterota; class Erginobacteria; order Erginobacterales; family Erginobacteraceae; genus CAKZYZ01. The sequence goes on from CAKZYZ010000166.1 coordinate 10,100, forward strand.
AAGATTGAGATCAAGCCCGAGATCGCCATTATTCTTGGTTCGGGATTAGGCGCGGTAGTGGATCTGCTGGAGGACGCGGTCCATCTCCCTTATTCCGATATCCCCAACTTCCCGGTATCCACCGTTAAAGGCCACAGCGGACGACTGGCTTTCGGCACTTACGCCGGGAAAAATATCCTGGTACAGGAAGGACGGGTCCATTTTTATGAAGGACTGGGCGCGGAGAAAGTAATGTATCCCCAGATCGGAAGAGCACACGTCTGAACTCCAGTCACACTGATATATCTCGTATGCCGTCTTCTGCTTGAAAAAAAAAACCAACCCCCCCCCCCCCACCCCCCCCACC
>CAKZYZ010000167.1 GCA_937885075.1 uncultured bacterium
TTGTGAGGTTAGGTGTTAGGATTTGTTGTGTGATATGTTGTGGGTTGTTTTTTTTTTTCAAGCAGAAGACGGCATACGAGATATATCAGTGTGACTGGAGTTCAGACGTGTGCTCTTCCGATCTTCCCCTACTCTGATTACCGTTTGCTGCTTACTTTCATTATACCAGGGTTTACTTCGGTGGATCGAGCGATACTCCGGTGGTGAGGTAAAGAAGGTTGACGGTTGACAGTTGACGGTTGACGGGGAGAAGGAAGAGAAGGGAGGAGGAGGGAGTGGCAGGAGCTGGGCCCAGAGTGCCTCCTGGTATCCTGATATCCTGACTTGGCAGGGAGGAGCAGGGAAAAGCACGGAGTAGAAGGGAGGAGCAGGGATTGGCGGGAGCTGGGCCCCGGATTGCCACCTGATCTCCTGATATCCTGATATCCTGATCCCCTGATATCCTGATCCCCTGGTCTCCTGATTCCTTACGAGCTTTTCGAGTAAGCTCTATTTATCGATCTTGCATTTGAAACGGATGACAAACCGGGTCCCACCGTTTCGGTCCACCTCGATACTTCCGCCCCATTCCCGCGTTACGGCGGAGACAACTAACTGCAAACCAAGTTCGGGCGGGTTCAGGATATCGATCTCCAGCGGCAGGCCTTTTCCGTTATCTTCAACGATCAGTTCGACATTATCCTTATCTGATCGTGTCAGGCTGATTGAGACCGCCCCGCCTTTATTCGCGGTAAAGGCATGTTTGATGGAGTTAGTGATCAGTTCAGAGATCACCATCCCTACCGTAATGCTCTGATCCATGTTCAGTACCGCGTCGCACGACTTCACCGTAAGCGTAATCCCTTTACTTGAGACGCCGTAGACCTGGTCCAAGTTGCGGCAGAGTTTATTGAGACAGGTCTCAAAGTCAATCCGGGCCAGGTCATCGGATTGATAGAGCGCTTCGTGAATCAATGACATGGCATATACCCGGTCCCGACAGTCATTGAATACCTGCTCTACCCGCGTGTCCTCGATCCTTCTCGAGTGCATCCTCAGCAGGCTGACAATGACCTGCATGTTGTTCTTGACGCGATGGTGAATCTCGCGGAGCAGCACTTCTTTCTCTTTGAGCGATGCCAGTACTTTCTCCTCCGATCGTGCCCGGCTGATCGCCTGGGCCAGGTCATTCGCGGCCGCCCGCAGGAAGGTCTCTTCCGTCTTGTCCCACTCGCGGTCCGAGACACAGTTGTCGAAACCGATGAATCCGACAAACTCGTTCTCGATCATGATCGGGATAGTCAGAGCCGCCCTGATCGCATACGGTTTAAAAAGTTCACGTTCTCTCTCGGGAAAGTCCGCCGCGAGGCTATTAATTCCCTTGCCCCGCGCGAGCGCCTCTCCCCAGCGCGGCAGATCTTCCTTGTAAGAGAGGTCTTGCGGAAGTGGATTGTCAATTGTGGGATCTATCCCATCCGCGCACCACTCAGCCTTTCGACTGGCAATCAATTCTCCGTCGGACCCGCGGCGGTTAATAAAAACATACGCCCGGCTGGCATTGGCCGCCGGACCGATCTTATCAATGAACTCCTGAAATGGGACCAGCGACCTCGGGATCAGGAGAGTCTGCGCGGCGTCATTCAATCCCAACAGGTACTGCTCGCGCCGCTTGATCTCATCCTCCGCCCGCTTGCGGTCGGTGATGTCCCTGCTAACGCCAATTACTGCTATGACTTTTTTTCTGTCATCAAGGATTGGATTTAATCTGGTATTAAGAAATAGATTTAAATCTCTTACTTGCAGGATTGAATCTGTTCCCAGTTGTGTGGCTGTTTCAAAAACGTTTCGTAACCCTTCTTCATACATTTCGGCGACATGAGGTGGAAATATTTCTGAAACTTGTTTCCCTATAATGTTTTCTGTCTTGTCGCCGATCAATTCAGCGGCCGCGTGATTTAGTGTAATTATTCTTAGATCGGGGTCAATTAGGAAAACAAAATCCGACATGTTTTCTACTAAAGACCTGAATTTCTCCTCACTTTGAGATAGTTTTATCTCAGCTTGTTTGAGCTCGGTGATATTCTTGAGAAAGCCAAGCCTGTGGACCAGATTGCCCTGAGAGTCCAGCAAAAACTTTCCGGTATCTTCTATATCGGTGTACTCGCCGTCTTTTTTCAGAACGCGGTAAAGCCCATGCATCGTTCCTCCGGTCTTTAATCCCCTCTCCATTACGGCGTCAAAGTCTGACCGGTCGTCGGGATGAATCAGGTCTTTCCAGCGCTTCAGTCCCCCCTCCATATCTTCCTGTGTATAACCAAGAATTGGTTCGAGGCTCCCGCCATAGACAGCTTCGCCCGTTGCTGAGTCCCAGTCATAGAGAATCTGTCCGCTGGCGTCGATGGCGGCTTGATAGCGCGTCCTCCACTCCTCGATCGTCTCCGCGGCCTGTTTGCGCTCCGTCACATCATCATAGATCGCGACACCGCTGCTCATATTGTCGAAGATGCCCTTAAGCCGCGCTTCGTTCTCGCGCAGTGATTTCGTCAGCTGATCTACCTCACGGATTGTCATGCGAGCGATAGCCCTGTCTAACAGAATGCCAAGCAGAAAAGCCACTACCCCGATCGCGGCGATGATGATGACCGCGAAACCCGCGTTATGGGGCGGGATATCTTGTTTCAGAACCCATATCACAGCGACGATTGCCGCGATCAGAAGGAATATCAGCAGGACTACCCGCAGGAATATTTTTCGCCGAAGGTCCATATCATTCTCTTTGCTCGGGCAACTTTACCTCTAAGGAAAGCAGGAAATCAGGAGAATTAAAATACTCATCCTCCTGTCTTCCTGCATTCCTTAGAGGTTATTGTCCCGAGACTTAATATGAAACAACTCGGGATCCCGAAGTAGGAACTTAGCTTCGCAACTTTTTTTCACAAAGACACTAAGAAAAGAATTAAAGGTTCAATACTATTTACTGAGAATGGTGGGGGGGAATCCGGAGGAGCTATCCGGTTTGCTCTTTCGTCCTAGCCAGAAGAATAATCCGGCCTGGATAAGGAAGAGTATGACGTAGAGGAGTATTGTCCAGAACCCCGCGCCTTCATCATTATTCTCTTCTGCCGGGTCCTCTTCCACATTGTCAGTTGGTTGGGTATTATCAGGAAGAGCTATGGTTTCCGGTGAAGCGGCGGAAACCCGGGATTTGACGGCAGGTGGTCTGTTTTTTTTTCGGACGGTCTTAGCCGACTCTTTCCCCGGTCCCGGGGCGGGGAGGGAAGAGAATGCCTGAGCCAGGATATTCCGGACGGAACTGTTCCGATCCTCCTTCTTCTTTGATCCCATCACTACCGCGATCAGGCGGAGACCGTCCCGGTCGGCGGTGGCCGCGATCGAAAAACCCCCGGCCCGGAAGTAGCCGGTCTTGAGACCGTCGCATCCGTCAAAGCTCCCCAGGAGCGGGTTATGGCTCCGCATCTCGAAAGTGTTGTTCCGAAACCCCCGGACCTGGGTGGAGGTATAGTTGAGAATATCAGGGTGCTTTAAAAGTTCCCGGCTCAGGATCGCGATATCTTCCGGAGTGCTGATATCCGGCTCCTGGTCTCTCCCCGGCGGGAGCCCATGGACCGAGTGGAACTCGGTGTTTTTCATCCCCAGCTCGCGGGCCTTTTTCCGCATCATCTCCACAAAGCCGTCCTTGGATCCGGCGACATGGATAGCCAGGGCGACGGCGGAGTCATTGGCGGACTGGATAATCAGAGAGTAGAGGAGGTCTTCAATGGAGAAGATCTCATTCTCCTTCAGATAGACCTGGGAGCCGCCCATCCGGGCGGCCGCGGCGGTGCAGACCACCTGGTCGTCAAGGTGGAGAGATCCGTTCTCGATCTTCTCCTGGATGATCAGGAGCATCATCAGCTTGACTATACTGGCGGGGTAGCAGGAGATATCACTGTTTTTCTCAAAGACAGCTTCCCCGGTATCATCTCGAACCACGATCGCGCCCCGGTAAGGAGTGGCGGTCTTATTAGTGATCCGGGCCCGGGCGGTTTCTCCATTGGTGGGGAAGAAGAGAGATCCGCTAATTACAGTCAGGATTAATACGATTGGTAGATATTTATTGATAATTTTTACTCCGTAAAAATTATACGGTCTTGATTCTAACGTTTCATTAGTTTCCTGTCCCATTCTGCCTTCTCCTCCCAGGTTTTGAATTTGAACAATCCCCGCGGATGAAACGGCTTATCTCCTCGTAAACCTATCACCAATTCAAATAGATTATTGGTTTTTTCAAGCCCGCCGGAATTCGGCTTCCGGGTTCCGATTGTTTTTTGGGTTCTCATTATATTTTCAACCAGATTGGAGAATGGAGAGAAATTCAATTGGGTCGAGGGCTTTAATTGTTGCTTGTTGGAAATCTTTTGTGTTTCGGGTGATGATTGCATCTACACCAACCAGGTTTCCCGCATAAGATAGAACCGCATCTTCGAAATCAGCTATTTTGCTCTGAAGTGCTTCTTCTATTACCGAGCGGTTTACCGGTGCGATTTCAAAAATTTCAAGCAGCCGGTGGAGTGACTCACGAGCTTTTAATCGTGAGAAAGATTTAATCAGGAGGTAGTCAACAGTGGTGATTGTTGTGGTACACAAAAAAGCATCTATCTTAGAATGTTCGGATAGGCTAAAGACCTTGGCTGCGGCTTGGACGAATGGTTTCCGAGCCAGTAGGAGATCTAAAACGACATTGGTGTCGACAATTACCTTCAGAGGTATTTCTCCCGTAGGTATTTCTTATAGTCGGATTCAGAAGCGCGCCGGCCTTTCAACAGGCCGATCAGCGAGGCAGTGATCGGGGGCAATTCCTGTTTGATCGATTTTGGAGTCCCCAATGAATCAATAAACTCTCCCACCATCTGAGAAACCGACTTGCCACGTTGTTTCGCTTCAGATTTGGCTCGAAGTACCAGAGCTTCATCCATTCGTAATGTCAATTTTATGTTCATGGCGTACAATGTATGAGATGGTGTACGTCTTGTCAATAAAGTTTTAAATAATAACTTGTGTCGTGTATAGTAATGATGATGTACTTAAAATATTTCTAATCCCGGATATGAAGAAGAAGATTAAGATGCTGAAATATTTTCGAGTTGTACCGGTGGTAATCTTTCTGATAGCGTTTGCTACCTACCTTTTAACCCTGACGCCAACGGTTGATTTTATCGACAGCGGCGAATTCGGGGCGGTCTGCGCTACCCTGGGGATCGCTCATCCCACCGGTTATCCGCTCTTTACCCTGATCGGATATCTCTTCTCCCATCTCCCGGTGGCCGGGAGAGTGATCGGGCGGTTAAATATCATGAGCGCGCTCTTTGCCGGCCTGGGGGCGGGGGTTTTTACCATACTGCTTAAACAGTTTTTCGAAATAATGGAGATAGCCGGGGCAAAGAAGCGGGGCAAGCGGGGGAAAAAGCCAAAAGTCACATCCGGCCGGGAGAAGGAAAAGGCGCAATCTGCTCAAAGAGAAAAGTTACAATGGCTGGCGGCCGGCACCGGCGGACTCCTGCTCTGCTGGACCGTTGTCTTCTGGGAGACGGGAACGACATTGGAGGTATATTCTCTCCACGCTCTTTTTACCGTACTTCTTTTCTCCCTGGCGATCAGGTATGCTCAGGAGAATAATCCCGGGCGGGAGTTGCGGCTGGGCCTGATCTTCTACCTGGTATTGGGGTTGAGCCTGGCCAATCATCTCACCACCGGTCTCCTCTTCCCTGCTTTCCTGCTGCTTTTCCTGGTGAAATATATCTCACAAAAAACCCCGTTTTCCCGAATCATTCTGGTGACCTTCCCGGTTTTGATCGGAATAGCGTTTTATCTCTACCTTCCGATCCGGGCGGCCGGACATCCGATGATTATGTGGGGAGAACCGACTACTTTAGGCGCGATCTGGGACAATTTGACCGTAGCTGATTTTTCCAGTCGTCTCTTTACCCATCAGTCCGAGGGGGAGAACCTGCTGGATTTTTTCCTCCGTTTTCCCGGTCGGGTCGGCTACCTCCCCATCCCCCTGATCATCTGGGGGATGGTGCTGCTATATAAAAAGGTGAGGAGTTATTTCTTTTTTGTTCTCGCCGTCATCATCCCTTCATTGGCTTATGCCGCGACCTATAATGTGGGCGATAATATCTTTTATTTTAATCCCGCCTATATCGCGCTCTTCATCTTCGGGGGAGTGGGGGTATACGCGCTGTTTCAGTATATTTCCCGCCGATTCCATGCGGTCTGGCCGGTGTGGATGTTAATAATTATTATTCCGCTCCCGGAACTGGTCAGGAACTATCCCCGGGTCGACGAGTCGGATAATTATTTCGTGGAAGATTATATTTATAATATGTTCAGCGCGATCGAGCCGAACGCGATTCTCTTCGCCCTGGATTGCCAGATTATCCTCCACCCGTTATATTATTATCAGACGGTCGAGCATTTCCGGGATGATGTTCTGGTCCTCCCCAATCATGGTCTGCAGAAGGGGTGGTTCGCCAACCGCCTGAAAGACCATTATCCGGAGATATACCGGAGATCGGACCGGGAGATCGAGGATTACCGGGGTTATCTTAAACGGGGGGAGAGAGCGGATCCGCGGGTGCTGGAAAAGAAATATTTCACGATGCTCTTCAGCATCATCACTCATAATCCCGACCGCCCGATCTATATTACTTCAGAGTTCAATCCGGTTCAGAACCCATATTTTCATCCCGGTTATTACCGGATTCCGGAGGGGTTATGCTGGCGGCTCTACCGGGAGGGGGAGGCGCCTCATGAGTTTCCTTATCGGGAGTTCTCTTATCGGGAACTGGCTTATCCGCATAAAGACGCCGACGCTGTCCGACATGCCTATATGTATATGCTCAATGAGCGGGGCAAGTATGAAGCCAGCCGGGGAAACTACGATATCGCCCTCCGATGGATCGACCAGGCGCTTGGCGTTTATCCCGAAAAAGAACTTCTTTCCGAGCACTCCAACGGGACCTGGGTAGTCCCGAACCGTTACCGGGAGATTCAGAAGACCAGGGATAAAGTCCTCCGGGAGATCGGAAGAGCGTCGTGTAGGGAAAGAGTGTAGATCTCGGTGGTCGCCGTATCATTAAAAAAAACATACAAACAAAAAAAATCGAAAATAAAACCAACCCACCTCAAGCATCGCATCTCTCCATCTTTCCGACC
>CAKZYZ010000168.1 GCA_937885075.1 uncultured bacterium
TTAAGGATACGGCGACCACCGAGATCTACGCTCTTTCCCTACACGACGCTCTTCCGATCTCGCAAGGGGGAGTTTATCGGGGTGGCGGGTCCGAATGGTTCGGGGAAGACTACACTGGTCCGTGCGTTGACCGGAGTTATCCCTCGCCATCAGGGGACTGTCACCTGGCAGGGAAGTCGGCTTTACGAGGATAATCCGTCTTCTTTTTCGCAATCCCTGGCGGTGGTTTCACAGGTCAGGGGAGAGCATATCGATCTCCCGGTTGAAGACCTGGTAATGCTGGGTAGGATCCCCTATTTTCGTAGGTTCCAGTGGTGGCCGGCCAGTCGGGACCGGGAGATGGTGGAATGGGCCATGGAGGCGACGGATACGGCGGGTTTCCGGGGGAAGAACTTCCGGAACCTGAGCGGAGGGGAGCAGCAGAGGGTTATGATAGCGACGGCCCTGGCCCAGGAACCGGAGTTGCTGATGCTGGATGAACCCACACTTCATCTGGATATTAGTTTCCAGGTGGAGATATTCCGCCTGCTCCGGAGATTAAACCGGGAGGGGGGACTGACAGTATTTACCATACTCCATGATTTAAACCTCGCTTCGGCCTACTGTGATAGGTTAATATATCTGAAAGAGGGAAGAATCTGGAAGGATGGATCGGCGAATGAATTGATCCGTCGGGAGTATCTCTCTGAACTTTTTCAGACCAGGGTAGAGGTAGTGCCTCATCCTGAATCAGGGAGGCCGCTTGTCTTTCCGGAAATGTGAGGATGGGCAGTGGGCAGGAACTGAATGTCCAATATCCAACTTCCAATTTCCAATTTCCAAATGCGAAGTCAATTTGGAAAGTTGAAAAAAAGGAAGAGACTTCAAATTAAATCAAACAAGATTGATCTTTTTATTATTTCTCACATCCAATCACATTCAATCGTCTGTTAAAAAGCCCCCTCTGCCGATGCAATATGCGATACAATAATAGTGCTGGATTTGAGAATTTACCACTATGAACAAGCCTAATAAAAAGCAGGTAGTATTTGTATTGTTTTCACTTGTGATCCTCTCCCAGATATTTCTTCCGGGTTGTTCCATCCGGCAGATGGCGATTGATGAGATGAGTGACGCGCTGGCGGCGGGGGGAGATGTTTACGCGACTGATGATGATCCGGATTTGATTAAGGCTGCCTCTCCCTTCAGCCTTAAGCTGATGGAGAGCATGCTGGCCGAGAACCCGGAACATAAGGGGCTTCTCCTCTCTCTCTCTCGGGGTTTTACCCAGTACGGTTATGCCTTTGTCCAGCAGGAGGCGGATGAGATTGAAGATGAAGATTATCTCGGAGCGGAGGCACTTCGTGATCGCGCCCGGCGTCTATATCTCAGGGCCCGGGATTATGGTATCCGGGGCCTGGAGGTTGACCATCCCGGCCTGGGAGAGGAGCTGCGTCATGATCCGGCCGCGGCCCTCAGCCAGGTCCGCACCGATGATACTGGATTCCTTTACTGGACATCCGTCTCCTGGGCCGCCGCGATCGCCCTCTCCGGAGATGATCCCGATCTGATCGGGGATCTGCCGGTTGTTGAAGCGCTGATCGATCGGGCGCTGGAGCTGGACGAAAGTTACGGGGATGGAGCGATCCATTCGTTCCTTATCACTTATGAGATGAACCGTTCCGGGGGTGAGGGGGATCCGGAGGCACGTTCACGGCGGCATTTTAATAGAGCGGTGGAGTTGAGTTCCGGCGGATTGGCCGCTCCCTTTGTTACTCTGGCCGAAGCGGTTTCAATCCCGAACCAGGATCGGGAGGAATTTCGCTCCCTCCTCCAACGCGCTCTGGCGATCGATCCGGATGAGAGGCCGGAGTGGCGGTTAGCCAACTTAATCTACCAGCGCCGGGCGCGCTGGCTGATGGATCGGGAAGAGGATCTTTTTCTGGAATAGGTGAGGAGAGGATGAATATCCAATATCCAATGACCAATATCCAATCTCCAGAAATTTAGACAGGACGATTACAGACAGGACGATTAAAAGCAAAAAAGACATTAGACAGGACCATTGCAGGCAGGACGATTAAAAGCAAAAAGGACATTAGCAGGACTATTGCAGGCAGGACGATTAACAGCAAAAAGGAATAAAGGCCGAGGCGAGGCTAATAGTCCTGACTGCAATGGTCCTGTCATAAAAAGGAGATCGGAAGAGCACACGTCTGAACTCCAGTCACACTGATATATCTCGTATGCCGTCTTCTGCTTGAAAAAAAAAAAAAAACACACCTATTACATAACATATCACACAAACACACTACTCCAATAAGC
>CAKZYZ010000169.1 GCA_937885075.1 uncultured bacterium
GGAGATCGTCCGGCAGAGCCGGGACCTCGACCTGCTCTCATGGAATATTACCGGGGGGGAACCTCTGCTGGTAGACTGGCTGGAAGATCTCATCCCCATCCTTGAGCCGTCCCGACACTATATTTCCGTTCAGACCAACGCCCTGCTTCTCACCCCTGAGAAAGCTGAAAAACTGGCCCAACTCGGAGTCAACTGCATTACCACCAGCATTGATTCTCCCGACCCCGACGAACATGATCAGTTCCGGGGCTTAGAGAACGCCCATGCTTTAACTTTCCAAGGAGTAGAAAATGCTAAGTCCGCCGGGATGTCCGTCTTGATCGGGGCGACCTTGACCCATCAAAATTTGCGTACGAAAAAAATGGAGAGATTGATTGAACAGAGCAATCAAGCCGGAGCAATCCTGTTATTCAACCTGGCCATCCCCTGCGGTAATTGGCTCGGGCAAGACGAGTTCTGCCTCCGGGGGGACGACCGGTTGTATCTTGCCCGGCTTATGGAAAGATATCCCCGCACTTCCACCGATCACGAACCGGGACGGAATATAGTCGGCTGTCCAGCCGGTATGGAGAAGGTTTATATCACGCCGTCAGGAGAGGTTCTTCCCTGTCCCTTTATTCATGTCTCCTTCGGGAATATAAAAGAAATCACTCTGGCTGAGATTGTCGCGCGCATGAGAAAAATATCCTACTTTAATTCCTATCAGGATATCTGTATTGCCGCCGAAGACCCTCAATTCCAGAGGCATGTCATATCCCGCGCGGATCCAGAGAAATACAACTTGCGGGGTAGCTGGGAACAGATATTTGAAAACGGGACAGAAAAAGGAACCGGAAACCATTATCCCGATGGAGGAGACGACCTGCTCCCTCTGCGGTAGTTCCCGCCCCAAGATAATTGCCCGGGGGTATGATTATCAGTACTGGACCAGTCCACAGTTATTTTTCTTCGTAAAGTGCGGCAATTGCGGCCATCTCTATCAGAACCCCCGGCCTGTAATGGAAGCCGCGAATCTCATCTATCCTCCGGATTACTATACCCGCTCCGGTCGACATACTAAGGAGTCTTCCCGACTGATTGCCGCTTTTAAACAGAGGATTATTCGCCGGCGGCTGGCACCGGTAAGTGATTATCTTCAGCCCGGATCCCGGATTCTGGAGGTGGGCTGCGGAGACGGTGAACTGCTTCTTTCCCTGAAAGAAGCATTCCCGGAGGTAGAGCTGGAGGGGATTGATATTATAGTCGATCCGGAGATTCAGCGGCGCGGCCGGGAGAGAGGTATCTCAATAACCGAAACCGCCGCCGAGACCGCCGACATACCGGATAACAGTTACGATCTGATCATAATGAATCAGCTT
>CAKZYZ010000170.1 GCA_937885075.1 uncultured bacterium
CATGGGCGTTGTTAATACGGGTACATATAACCCAAGCAACGCATTAACATGTCGAATATGTTCTTGTTTATTCGCGTTGGCCAGATGGGCGCAATTCCATGTCAGCAAAAACTGGCAATGGTGATAAGAAGCGAGGGAGAGGTGCAGAGCATCCCCCTTCGGATCCTTGGGCATCAGTTGATGTTCAATATATGTATCTACAATCTCTTTAATTGTTTTTGATACTAAGAATCCGGAATAAATGGGCTAAATGAAGGTAACACTTTCTCCTGCCAAAAGGAAGGAGAAAGTGAGATGACGCATAAGCAAAGCTTCACGCAAGAGCAAAAGCTGGTGGTATTGGAGAGCGCCCGTGAGATCGGGGTAAGAGATGCGGCCAAGCATATTGGAGTGCATTACACAACGGTCTATGAGTGGCGCAAGAGGCTGGAAGCATTAGGAGAGGAGGGATTTTTAGCTGACCGGGCGAGATCACCCGGTCGTGGGATCAAAAAGATCAGTATAGAGAAGGAGAAGGCGGTCCTTGAGACATGGGAGCGTCATTCGGGATTTGGCCCCAGTCAGGTTCGCAACCAGTTGCGTCGGCAGGGTATGACCATCTCCACCCGTTCGGTAGTGCGGATAATGGAAGCCAATGGATACCGTAGAGTTTGCAGGAAGCGGGATGAGGGATCAGCCAGCCGACGTTTTGAAGCAAGTCGGCCGCTGGAACTGGCGCAGATAGACATCCTGGAGTTTTATATCCACAAACAGAAGGTTTACCTGTTCATCCTGCTGGATGACTTTTCCCGATTCATCACCGGCTGGAGACTGGTGACCAGGACCTCCATTGATGAGGTGATCGCGGTGGTAAAACCTTCCATCTCCCGTTTCGGGAAGATGGAGGAACTATTAAGCGACCGGGGTTTTGTTTTTTACTCCTGGCACGGGGCCAACCGGTTTGAACGTTTTCTGGAGGTGGAGGGGATCCATCAGACCCATGCCAGTCCTCATCATCCGCAAACTCAGGGCAAGGTAGAGGCAGTCAACAAGCAGATCCAGAAGGAGCTATTGAGGCGCGAGAAGTTCAATAGTATGGCTGAAGCGCGGGCAGCCATTGAACAATGGGTAAACTTTTATAACTATCAGCGCACCCATCAGGGGCTGGGAGGTTGCCTGGTGCCAGCCGATCGTTTCCATGGCCGGGAGGAGGAGGTACTAAGGGCGATCGCGGAAAAGATCGACCCGGATGGAGAAAACTGTTATGGTATTAAAGGAATTCCCCGCAGTCTGTTTAACGTTGTGCTGGAGGATGGGGGAAGGATAGTTATCTATCTGTTCGGGCAAGCCATAACATATCTGGGAGGCAACGATGAGCGAGATCTTAAACACGGAAGAAGCGGCAATGCTGATCAGGGGGAGGCAGGTTCTAAGAGCCAGAGGGCTTAAACTGGATGCCGATGTTAAAACTATCTGTCAGGCGGCCGGTATTTCGCGCAAGACGGGCTATAAATGGGTCAATCAACTCGGCCCGGAGACGCAGGAGAGAGAGAACGAACTTCGAGAGGAGTTGGCGCAACTGCAAGCGGAGAAGAGAGAACTGGAGAAGCGTTATGATGATATCAGCTTTGAGAATGAGGGGCGCAAGCTGGCCTGGAAGTTACATGGGGTAGATGAGCTTATCCGCTTAAAAAAAAACACTTCCAGGCTCAAGAAAAAGGAGAAGCGGTAAGTTTTTATCGTCGTCTGGGCCGTCGGCTTTGGGAGACAGCCTGGATGCTTTCTTTAAAGATCAGCACTCTATCTGAATGGAATCAAATCTTTGATGAGAAGATGAAGCCATTGATTAATCTTGATTTGCGGGGGAAGACCGGCAAAGTCACCGCCGATATAGTGAGAAAGATAATCACGAGCGCCAAAGAGATCAGAGATCGAGGAAAGCATATCCGGATAAAGTCATTTGTCCGGTGGCTCAGGGAAAAACATCAAATTGATCTGAGCAAGAAGACGATAATCGAGATTCTGATTGCCAACGATCTTTACCAGCCTTCCAGCAGGAGGAGACGACCAAAGTTTTATCAGAGTCTGAAGCAGAGCATTCCCAATGGATTACTCAGCCTGGATGGGAGTGATTTCATAATTAAAATGGGAGAGGAATATCACAAGTTTAACGTGGAATTAGCAACAGATGTAAAAACTTTCCATCATGATGCGTACAATATTACCGACACGGAGATCTCAGAAGGGGTGATCAAGGTGGTGGAAAAGCGCAAAAGTATATGGGGGACGCCCCTGGGGGTTTTGATGGACCATGGCACGGCCAATTTATCACAGGCCAGCGGAAAGTATTTTCAAGAGAACAACATAGAACTGGTTCCGGTCGGACCGGGCAATCCCAAAGGGAACGGCACTGACGAGGGAGCCTTTTCTCAGATGAAAAAGGTGATTGGACCAATCATCCTCGATGTGAGCTCGCGCCGGGCGCTGGCAAGAAGTGTACTGAACAAAATTATCGAGGTCTACATTACCATGCGTAATCGCACATCTCGAATCGGGGAGAGCATATCTCCCGACCAGGCGATCACAAGAAAGATGACCGAGGAAGAACGACAGTTGTATCGGGAACGTTATCGGGCAAGACGAAGAAAAAAAGAGGATCCGGAACGACAGATCAAGCGGGACCGGATTGACTGGATCATCAGTCATCATGGCCTGGAGGTTGATCAATATGCGCTGGATCGGGCGCGCAAGTGCATTGTCGGCTATGACCTCAAGGCCATCAACAAATCAGAAGAAGCTTTTATCAGGGCGATCCGGAGGAATTCGGGCCGACGCGTTCTTCCGTATTTTTTTGGGATCCTGAAACGGATCCAGAACGATCTGGATGTCGCGGTATATCAGGCTTACTGCCACAAGCGCTACCATTATGGGGAAATGTGCAAGAAGGAAAGGCAGCAGAAGGAAACAGCCGGAGAGATAATAACAGTGGATGATTTGATCGGGATGGTGGAAGAAGCGGTAACTACCAGTACCGGGTTTATCAGAGACTTTTGTCTCAAGCAAGTTGAGCACCTGGTTCAGATCCTTAGAAAACAGTATCAATACACAGGAGCTTTGAAACGGAAGATACTGGATGCACTGGGAGAGCTCAGTGAGTTGAGCCTCGCCCAGCGCAGAGAAGCTTTTCAGCTGGTTGAAAGCTACTTAATTTAACCAAAACGACAAAATTGGGAGGTGTTAAGGTATGGAGTGGGGCGATAAAATCGCTTAGAGGCGAACTGAGTGTTCCGTTTCGACCTGAAAGATCTTCAAATCATATATTTGCCCCTAAATCTGTTTAGAGAGGAAAGTATGATCAAATTTTAATCCTTTTAGAGGTCAATAGAACCGAAAAATAAGACGTAATTCTGATTTTAGACGGAAGACGATATTAATTTAAACCAAGGAGAAAAGTGTTACCCCTAAACCTTGTTTTTTTCCGGATTTTTCTTGCACATAAACAACTAATTAGATTGCTGCAACACCACAAATAATTCTACCATCTTAATCTCATATTTTTATCTATAATAATATATAAACGATGGAATTGAGAAAAAGTTTAACATTCATATGAGGGAAGCATTCAGTAAAC
>CAKZYZ010000171.1 GCA_937885075.1 uncultured bacterium
TACTCATAGGTCAAGCGGCGAGTAGCCCCGATGAGATAGGCTTGCCGGCAAACCATCTCACGGGCAGCCTCATGATAAGATAGAGGAAAGTTATAACAGTAATGAAATCTTTGCACCTTACATACTAAAATTTTCCGACAGGAAAATTTTAAAAGGGAGGATACCATGAAAAGAAGTTTGGTTTTGATTATCGCGGTTCTGGCCGTCGGCGCTCACCCCGGCCTGCTTCGGGCGCAAACCCTGGTCCTTGATTATTCCACCTACTTAGGGGGAAGCGGCGATGACTATGGACGGGCCATTGCCGTTGACTCGGCGAATTGCGCCTATGTCACCGGTGGGATTAAATCCTTCGACTTTCCCACCGAAAACCCTTATCAGGCCGGTCTTGTCGGTCTTGAGGATGCCTTTGTCAGTAAATTTTCCCCCGGGGGCTCCTCCCTGGTTTACTCCACCTATCTGGGCGGAAGTGCCACGGACAAAGGCTGGGGCATCGCCATCGACTCTTCTCATGCGGCTTATGTCGCCGGTACCACCAGTTATAGCAATAACTTCCCGACCGTGAGTCCCTATCAGGCAAGTTACGCAGGAGGAGCTTACGATACCTTTGTCAGCAAGCTTTCCTCATCAGGCTCTGCTCTAATCTATTCCACTTATCTGGGAGGTGACGACTCCGACATGGGCCGGAGTCTCGCTCTCGACTCGGATAATTACGCGTATATCAGCGGCAACACCACATCCACCGATTTCCCCACCTTAAATCCCTATCAGGCAGGTCCTGCCGGGGGGACCGACGGATTCGTCAGCAAGCTCTCCTCCACCGGTTCCTCCCTGGTCTACTCCACCTATCTCGGCGGAAGCGACACCGACATCGCCTGGAGCATCACCGCCGATTCCGCCAATTCCGCTTACGTTACCGGTTATACCTCTTCCACCGATTTTCCCACCGAGAATCCTTACCAAGCAGGTCTTGCCGGCTTCCGGGACGTCTTTGTCAGCAAGCTCTCCTCCACCGGCACTTCTCTTATCTACTCCACCTACCTGGGCGGAAGTATTGATAACCGAGGCTATGGCATTGCCCTCGACACTGCAAATTCCGCTTATGTTGCCGGCATGACCATCTCTTCCGATTTCCCCACCGTAAATCCCTACCAGGCAGGTCCTGCCGGGGGGACCGACGGATTCGTCAGCGCGCTCTCCTCCACCGGCTCCAGTCTTCTCTACTCCACCTATCTGGGCGGAAGTGCCAGTGACTACGGCTATGGCATTGCCCTTGACTCAGCGAATTCCGCTTATGTTACCGGCTATAGCTCTTCTACTAACTTTCCCACCGAGAACTCCTATCAGGCAAGTTTTGCTGAAGGGACCGAAGACGCCTTCGTCAGCGCGCTTTCCTCTTCCGGCTCTCTTCTGATCTATTCAACCTATCTGGGCGGAAGTGCCGATGAAAGAGGCTATGGTATCGCCGTCGACTCGACTGATAATGCCTATGTCACCGGTTATACCAATTCTTCCGATTTCCCCACCGCTAATCCCTATCAGCCGGGTATCGCCGGCAGTTCCGATGCGTTTGTCTTCAAACTTAATTTTATTACCCCGGCCGAGGCCCCGCCCTGGATCTACGACTACAATGGCGACGGGACCTCGGATATCGCGATCTTCCGCTCCGCCTCCGGCCTCTGGGCGGTCCGGTCTGTAACCCGAGTCTATTTCGGAGGATTACAAGATGAGCCTGTTCCCGGCGATTACGATGGCGACCGGACCACCGATATCGGTATCTTCCGGCCCGCTTCCGGACTCTGGGCCTTGCGCTCCGTCAGCCGGATCTACTTCGGCGGCGCTGCCGACGAGACCGTCCCGGGCGATTACGACGGCGGCGGCACCTGGTCGGTCGGAATCTTCCGGCCCACTTCCGGCCTCTGGGCGGTCCGGGGAACAACCCGGATTTATTTCGGAGGTTCCGCCGACATCCCGGTCCCCGGTTATTATGATGGCGCCGGCGCCAAAGAGATCGGGATCTTCCGGGAGAGTTCCGGCCTCTGGGCGCTCCGGGGAATCAGCCTGATCTATTTCGGGACGTCGGGTGACGAGACCGTCCCCGGGGATTATGACGGCAACGGAACCTGGGACGTCGGGATATTCCGGGGGTCTTCCGGTCTCTGGGCGCTCCGGGGAACAACTCGAATTTACTTCGGAAGCAGCCCCGATCAGCCGGTCCCGGCTGATTATGTCGGAAACTCCGTCGACGATGTCGGCATCTTCAGGGAGACGTCCGGCCTCTGGGCGGTGCGAGGGGTTACCCGGGTATATTTTGGCGCCGGAGACGATCTTCCGGTAACGCGATAGCCGGGTACTTTCCCGCTTACTGCTTACCGATAACTGATTACTGTTTTTATCTGGGCTATACGGAGCATCTCAAGAGTTTACTTCGGAACTTCCGGGGACATTTCGGTGACGCGCTAACTTCTACCACAAAGACCACGGAGACCACGGAGTGGTTGTGGTTATCCTTGCGGTTCATTCTGTATATTCCCGCATGTCTCGTATGGTAACCACTGCCTAATGCCCACTTCCCAAATCATCACGAAAGGCACGAAGTTCACGCTTGCGCGCCGTAGCGCTTTCAGCCTACGTAGCCGAGGCTACTTCGGCGAAGTATGATCAGCGCGCCGGCACGAAGGGATGTAGCGGTGTTCATTTCATGAATGTTCCTTGCCCGCATGGTAAAATATAGTACCCGAATTTTCATAACCCTACAAGCATTTTGCCTATATCTGCTTTGAGCAACTCCGTAGTTTTAAAATGTAGGGTAAGCCCCCGAGCATCTCTATAATATCGCTCAATAGGAAAATCTCTGCAATAACCATGTCCGCCGTAAACTTGCAGGGCTTTGTTTGTAACATCGACTGCTACTTCAGAGGCATAAAGTTTCACTTTCAAAGCATCCACGATAGGAGAAGGAGGGTTTGTATCTCTTCTTAACGCGGCTGAATAGAGAAGGGCCCTTGTTGTATCGACACCTAAACTCATCTCTGTAATTAATGATTGTATTAGCTGATTTGCACCTATAGGATTTCCCGCAATAACTCTTTCTTTTGCATGTTTGATAGATGCATCTAGAGCAACTTGGGCGATCCCCAACGAAATAGCGGCTGCCCCAAAGAAACCAAATCCAATAATCGCCTGACCCACCGGTTTTAAGCCTTCTCCTTCTTTACCTAAAAGATTTTCTTTGGAAACTCGGCAGTCTTGGAAAAAGAGTTCCCGGCTGGATGTTCCATTAAGCCCCATTTTTTCTTCTTTCTTGCCAAACGAAAAACCCTCAGGGCCTTTCTCTATGAGAAGCATGGATATGCCTTGAGGTCCTTTAGAAGGATCTGTGCGTACCAGAGCTGTATAGATCTCTGCCTCTTGTGCGTTAGTTATAAATATCTTTGAACCACTGACAATATAGTCATTTCCTTCTAATACTGCTCTTGTTTCAAGAGCTAAGGCATTAGAACCACAATTAGATTCATGAACACAGAAAGCTCCTAGCCTTTCTCCCTTTGCCATACTTGGGAGATATTTCTTTTTTTGCTCCTCATTCCCTGTACACAAAATAATATATGAACAGATCGAGTGTGAAACAACTGCAAGGGCTGTAGAGGCACAGGCCTTAGCGATTTCTTCTATTGCCACGACAAAAGATAAAGTATCCATTCCCATTCCGTCATATTCAGAAGGAATTACTAAACCTAATACATCGGCCTCTTTCAATTTCTTAAGACCCTCCCAAACAAAAGAATGGGTTCTGTCAATTTCAGACGCTCTTGGAACTAATTCCTTTTGCGCAATTTTACTAACTGTTTCTTTGACAATCTTATGGTCTTTGCTCAAATTCAAATCCATTTTATTTACCTCCTAAATTTGGTTGTCTAGGTAGTCTCAAAGACTCCCTCTTCAAGCTCAATTACTTCGAATTCGTATTCAACATTGCTACCACCGCACATCTTAACCACCTCCTTGCCGGAAAATATACTGAATCATGCTCTTTCTAAAGATGAAACTTTATTACCTCCTGCCAGTAGCTCGTACGGCCTCAGAATAGCAGATTACCTATTACGCTTTCTCATGAAATGACTCTAACTTTCTCTATGGAAAAACGAATTTCCGCACCCTGCCTTTGTACACTAATGACTTTCTGTCCCGTAAATCTAACCCAATTTTGGAGATCGGATTCAGCCGCCGGATCGTCTGCTATAACTTGCAGTGTATCTCCTATGTTCATTGAATCGAACATTTCCCTCGTTTTTAGAACCGGCATAGGACAGTACAAACCTTTCGCATCCACAGTTATTATCTTTTTCTCTTCGCTTTGTATCAGCTTGCTATCCTCTTTTACAATGGAGGCATGTTGAAATGGCATAGACGCAAATTTCATTATGTTACGCAGTTCCTCTACAATACGCTCGACCTCTGTTTCTGTATTATCTTTGCCAAAAGTAAAGCGGAGCACACTCATGGCTTTCTCTGGAAGAATACCCATCGCAGTTAATACATGAGAAGGTTTTAGCGCATGAGAAGTACATGCTGACCCGCTCGACGCACAAATACTTTTTGAGTTCAACGCTTGTAAACTTTCCTGATAACGTATTTTGCCAAGACATACACTTACGTTGCATGGGAGTCGTTCATACCGATGTCCATTAAGCGTAATATCTAAATCAAGATGCAGAATAGCCTCGATCAGAAGGTCTCTAAGTTTGCTGATATGTGTAGAACGCGATACCATTTCCGTCTGGGATAGTTGAGCCGCTACACCCATCCCAATTATAGCTGGTACATTCTCCGTCCCCGCTCTAAGTCCATGCTCCTGGATTCCACCATCTAACAAGGGAATAATTTTTACTCCTTTCCGAACATAGAGAGCACCCACCCCTTTAGGGCCATAGAACTTATGTGCCGAAAGACTTAACATATCTACTCCAAGCCCATTAACATCAACAGGGATTGACCCTGCCGTCTGCACTGCATCGGTATGCAAGATAACTCCGGCCTCCTTGGCTATGCGACCGATCTCGGCCACATCCTGAACTGTGCCGACTTCATTGTTGGCGTGCATGACCGAAATAAGGATTGTATTTTTCCGCAGCGCTCTGTTGACATCCTGAGGATCAACACGGCCAAGACCATCCACGGGAAGGATGGATACTTCAAAACCTAACTTGCGCAAGGTCTCTGCTGAATGAAGTACAGCGTGATGCTCAATAGAAGAGACAATGATGTGCCTTCCTTTGGCACAAGTTGCAAGAGCATATCCCTTCAACGCCAGATTATCAGCCTCTGTTCCTCCAGAGGTGAAATATACTTCTTCAGGCGCTGCATTTATCAAGCTTGCGATCTGCGACCTAGCCTTTTCGATGGCTTCCCTTGCGGTAGTGCCCACCCTATGGGTGCTAGAAGGGTTGCCAAAGTGAAACGTAAAGAAAGGTCTCATCGCCTCCAGAACACGCGGGTCCGTTGGAGTCGTGGCTGCATGATCTACATAAATACTATTCATCAGAAGAAAGCCTCCAAATTCTTACTGTAGAGAAGGCCATCTATATCCCTTTTTTCCGATAAGAGGATCCTCCCTCAAAACACGGACTGGTTTTCAAAAATACATAACGGCATCGGACTCCATAACAAGTGTATTCAGAGTTGCGGCGCCGACTATCTTGATACTATTAATTAAACCCTCCTCCAGATCGATACCAAGCATCCGTGCACTCTCCTCACATACGAGAAAAGAGACACCAGCTTCCGTTGCCTGTTCAATTGCCGCTTTCAATGAACCGAAAGGCTGGGGCAACTTGACTTTGTCGGCTTTGCCCCTTTGGACGATGGTAACTCCCTTTATTCCAAAAAAAATGGAGGCATCCATTCCCATCGCAATGGCGGTGACACCAAGAATGAAAGGAGCGTATGTTCGCTCCGGCGTTTCAACACTGCTGGTTTGAACATAGAGAATTTTCTTTTTACGTTCCATAAGATCTAATCTCCTTTCCTCAATTAGGTTGTCTGGGTAGCCTCACAAAGGCTACCCAGACTTAGTGCCATTTAGCGAGGGCATATATCCTTAAATGGCGCCTCGCCTGAACAGCAGGCTTCGATGCACTTCTTTAAATTCTCCGGCTTAAGTGCATCTTTTACATTACCTCCAGTAATTTGAACTTGATAGCCATCTTCAAGCTCAATTACCCTGACATCACATTTAACATCATTACTACCACACATCTGAATCACCTCCCTTTAGTTTAGTCTTATTCCATCTCTACTATACAAATGGAATAATTGACCCCAAAAAGCAAAATTTATTTATCTCTTTACGGAAAAGATAACCAGGTGGACATGTTTCCGTATCTTCTTCAGGTGATAGTTTATGTTCTGATGACTCTCCTTTAGTTTCTCCGATATCTCTACCTGGTTATATCCTTCCAAGATTAAATCGAAGATCACGCCCTGTTTTTTAGATAATCTGCTTCTAATTTCTTCTTCTAATAACCGGAAACTCGCCAAATTTTGAGGGGATAGCTCCTCATAAGCAGGTATCATTTCCTCCAACTCCCGACCATCATCGTCAAACTTGTCATTCAGGCTGAGCATGTTGGTATGTTTCTCAATACTTTTGCCCCTACGGTAGAGCCGATCCCGAGCGACATATTTTAAAATGAGGAGGATGAAATATTGGTTGGCGGTCTTCAATTTTGGATCCCCCTCCCGGCACAACTTCCATAACTTGAATAACATTTCCTGACCGATATCCTCCCAGTTGAAAATTCGATCTGCATACCTTTTTGCCATTGACTTAGCGATCCTTTTTATTTTTTCTTCCAATTCCGGATATTCTTCTTTAATGACCGAAGAAATACACTCATCACCACAGAGAGGATTCTCCCGGGTTATAAATCCCACTCCTTGCTTTTTTATCATTTTTATTCACTCCTTTATTTTTAAAATACCCTCCGATGGGCATTTCCGGTTTCAACTTGAGCTATCGTTTTAATATAAGCATATTAGCACTAACTAAAATAAATATATCCTGTAAATTTTCTTTGTCAAGCCGGATACTGTTATTTTTCTCCCACTACCATTTCACCCTTACTCATCCTCTTCCCCCATCCTCTTTTTACCCATGTTGACAGTAATACTTTGAAATGATATTTATATATAATTGATAATCGGGTTTTATGTGTTTATATTATTCAGGTAATCGGAGGCGTTGCACTCATCGTGACAGATAAATGGACCCGATGTCGTTATTCCACTTCCCCAACTTTTTTTATCTCAATGGGAACGGTATTATTACTGCCCTCTTCCGGACTCTGGGCCTTGCGCACCGTCAGCCGGATCTACTTCGGCGGCTCTGCCGACGAGACCGTCCAGGGCGATTACGACGGCAGCGGGACCTGGTCGGTCGGTATCTTCCGGCCCGCGTCCGGCCTCTGGGCGATCAGAGGAGTGACCCGGGTTTATTTCGGGAGCTCTACCGATATCCCGATCCCCGGTTATTACGCGGGAGGTCTCTCCCGGGAGATCGGGATCTTCCGGCCCGCGTCCGGCCTTTGGGCGCTCCGGGGAATCAGCCGGATCTATTTCGGGACCTCCGGGGACGAGACCGTCCCCGGAGACTACGATGGTAACGGCACCTGGGGCGTCGGGATATTCCGTCCGGCATCCGGTCTATGGGCGCTCCGGGGAGTGACCAGGATTTACTTCGGGAGCAGCTCCGATCAACCGGTCCCAGCTGATTATAGCGGTAGCGGAACCGATAACATCGGCATCTTCCGGGAAGCGTCCGGCCTCTGGGCGGTGCGAGGGGTTACCCGGGTATATTTTGGCGCCGGAGACGATCTTCCGGTAACGCGATAGCCGGGTTCTTTCCCGCTTACTGCTTACCGACAACTGATTACTGTTTTTATCCGGGCGATCCGGAACATCTCAAGAGTTTACTTCGGAACTTCCGGGGATATTCCGGTGACGAGATAAGGGAAAGTCATGGCAATCAGGAAATCCTGATACCTAACACTTTTAACCTGACACTGTAAAATTTTCCGAAAGAAAAATTTCAAAAGGAGGGTGTTATGAAAAAAAGTTGGTAACGTTCAAATGTTGACGCCTGAGACTACTGTGACACTCTGGACCCAGATATTGAGATAACCATGAATGCCCATCTTCTTAAGCCAATATTGTTTCCAGAGGTCTGGTCTATACTTCTTAATCATGATCATTTTCGAAAGTTTGGTAGCAACCTGATCGGACCAACCCCAGGCGATTCTCTTCAATCGACGAGCCAACTCTCGGAAGAGCCTTTCAAGTCGAGAGGTTGTCTTCGGGGCAATGATACCTGTAGCCAGCCACATATCGATCTGGTGGTACAGGCCTCTAACAAGATTCCTCAGGTAGGCTACCGCATGAGGACAGTTCTTCGCTTTAAGGATTCTGATAAGAGCGTCCATATCTTTTTTGGCATCCCGGTATTTCTTGCGAACGACTTCAATGGCCTCGGGGCTCAGTTGATCATAATCGCCTTCGGGAATTTCTACGGCAACGATCTTTGCCAATTGTTCTTGATAAGGTCGACTATCTTTCTTGCTGTAGTCATCTTCCCACATCGCGTGATAAAGACCTCGCGGAGCGTGCCAGGTGCAGCGTTGTGGGGCTCTCACCACTCCAGCCAGAAAGTCCTCCAGGCCCGGTTCTCCGTCGTACAAAAGCAGTGGCGGTTGCTGAGGATCGAATTTGATTCGACCCCTGGTTTGCCGATCAATCTCCTCCCAGGAAGTATCAACCCAACTGCCTATCGGTTCCAGGTGTCCCGAGGCCGTTATGCCTACCAATACGCGCAGTTCTCCCTTTTTGCCGCCTTTTTTCTTCAGCCCCGAGCCATCGGCCATCACGGCCCGGTAGTGGTCCAGCTCCAGATCTTCAGCAAGCAATTCATCAACATCGCTGCCCGCCACAAAATTATGGACTCCGCCCAACGATACATCCAACGAATGGCCGTCGATCAATCGCCGATAGTTCGTATCAATGACCGCATCGAGCACAGCTTTCTCCAGCACATCCTCATGGCCCATGTAGGGTTCGATTTTCAAGGCATTGAGCAGTGGACAAAACTGTTTGCCGCAGTCGAGACATTCAACTACCTGCAACCGGATCCGCATCATCCCGTACTTACCCTTGATGCACCGAGGATGACTTCGAAAGCCCTTCCGCTTCACTCGGCGGCAAGAACAAAGCACTCCCGGCTGCCCTTTGACCTCGTGCCTACCCAACCCCGTCTGCTCTTGGTTACTGTGCCCCGGAAGCAAACGCTCTACCACTTCACGTTGGTACGCGTTTGCCAACTGCTCCATAACCTGTATCAGAATCTTCGGCGCCAGCTCATCTACCCGATAAGCCAGCTCATTCAAATTCAATTTCCCAACTTTCCAATTGCAACCCAGCTCGATTTGTACTTTCATATACTTGTCCGCTCCTTTTTGATCTCTCCGATCGGTTGTTTTAACAAAAAACAACTTAAGGAGCGGACACTTTTTTTTCAAGTTTTTCAAGCAGGCGTCAACATTTGAACGATACCAAAAAGTTTGGTTTTAATTATCGCGGTCTTGGTCGCCGGTGCTTATCCCGGCATGCTTCGGGCGCAAACCCTGAGACTTGATTATTCCACCTACCTCGGGGGGAGCGGCCCTGATCATGGGTATGGAATCAGCCTGGGGACGGATGGGAAGACCTATGTCACCGGGGAAACCCAATCTTATAACTTCCCCACGGAAAACTCATACCAAGCAGGTTATGGCGGAAATTTTGACGGCTTCGTGAGCGCCCTCTCCTCCACCGGATCGGCCCTCTTCTATTCCACCTACTTGGGGGGGAGTAGCGGTGATTTCGGGAATGGAATCAGCCTGGGGACGGACGGAAAAGTCTATGTCACCGGAGAAGCCGGTTCTTCCGACTTTCCCACGGAGAACCCATACCAGGCGGGATCTGGTGGAATTGATGACGCTTTTATAAGTATACTCTCCTCCACCGGATCGGGCCTCTCTTATTCCACCTATCTCGGGGGGATCAGCGCCGATTATGGGTATGGAATCAGCCTGGGGACGGACGGGAGGATCTATGTCGTCGGGTATACCGGTTCTCCCAACTTCCCCACGGAAAACCCCTACCAGGCGGGGTATGGCGGTGGAACCTATGACGTCTTCGTGAGTGCTCTCTCCTCCACCGGCTCGGCCCTCTTCTATTCCACCTACCTCGGAGGGAGCGGCTCTGATCGGGGGTATGGAATCAGCCTGGGGACGGACGGAAGGGCCTATGTCACCGGGTTTACCGCTTCTTCCGACTTTCCCACGAAAAACCCCTACCAGGCGGAGCAGCGATTTTAAGAGGGCAATTTATTGGACCTGTGTAGCTCCAAAAATAAAGTTACCATCTATCTGAAGCGAAAATCAAGTTTATAGTTATAGAGCCACGGAATAGCTGGATTGACCCCTTCTTGGGCTAGCTTTTCCGGCAAGTTGGCATAGTGTCGACGGAGGAGGTCTGCATTAGGAGCATTGTAGTAGGTGACAATGATAGTATCTCGGTGAACCCGGATATCACCTTCCAGTCCATGGAAAAAGTCTCGAGCTAAATGTTTGGCATCCCAGGTGGCAATCGGCTGGCCTAATCGTTGACGCAGCATATAAATAGCGGCCTGAGCGATGAGAGCCATGGTCATGTGACCGTATCGGATATTGAGATTAAGAGTTCCGGACCGGTGCCAGCCAAGGGCTTGGTTCGCGTTGAAAAACTCTTCGCAGTGCCAACGTTTAGGGTAGTGTTGAACCGGATCGTCTATAGTAGCGTGATCGGAAGTGCAAAGAAATGCTTTGAGTTCGTAGTCAGTGGCTCGTTCGCCACAACGTTGAATGATTTGGCAATATGGGCCAGCGGTTCCCCTGCGAGAATAATAAGGACGCTGGGCAGTGGCATAGCCGATCCAATGTCTATTGAAATCCTCAGGGGGAATTTGCTGAAGTTGTTTAACAATTTCCTTCTGTCGGGGCATGGGAACTAAAAGATCAAAGGGTGAGTTAAGTCGAACTTCTTCGAGGAGATCAATGCTGTAGTGTTCGGTGTCGGCCAGAACCAGCGGCGCAGAGTTTCGGGGCGTGAGAATCTCAGCAGCAATATTGAGCAGCGGTGGAGTTGCCTGGGAGACAGTTCTAGATGATGAACCAATGGTAAAGCATAGAGGTTGTTGAGAATCGGCATCCAGGGCAAAGAAGGTCTGTAGTTGCTTGGTAGCCCGGGAGTGGTGATCCTTTTTCTTGCGAACCATCTGACGTTTACTGTAACTCGTTATGCGATGAGGGTCTATGGCCAGGATTTTACCTTTGTAGTGGCCCAGGGCCTGACGGAGCTTGCCCAGAGATAGTTGGAGAGCTTCCGCTTCAATCATAGTGTGAGGATTAAGAAGGTTATGGACAGCAACATCACTGACAACAAAAGGCAATCCGTTGGCCACTTCAAAACCCTGCTGGCTGAGCGCTCGGGACTGTCGTTTCCCGGTGACACACAGGGCCGCTTCATGAACCAGTTGCAAAGCCACCCGGGGATCAACTTCCGGGGTTTGTTTGCCGGTCCATCCACAAAGGAGATCCCAGGTCCCGAGACGCAGGTGCTCCGGAATAAGCATCCAGATGCCAGTGAAGTTGCCGGAGATCTTATCACAAAGGAGCTGGCGAACTTATCGTTCAATACTTCTCGGATCACAGGGCTCCAGACGGCGGGTTTTTACGGTTCTCCGGGTTTCGATCCGGGGGGGATTTTTCGGGGGGGAATGGGATATGGAGTTTTTTTTTGAAGGCCATATTCAGAAATGATCCGTTCAACACTGCGAGTGGCAATCTGATAGCCATCCTGGCGGAGTTTTGAGGCGATTACTTCCGCGGAAGCATCGGGATCAAGATATCGGGCCCGAATGACCAGTTTAGTGACTTCGGGAGTACGGCGGTAATTAGTCTTTGGACCGGTCTTTTTGCGGATTAAAGCATCGACTCCTTCCTGGTCAAAGGAGTTGCGGATTTGATAGTAACGTGCCTTTGAATAATTGAAATTTTTAGCGGCCTGGAGAGGGCCGACTTTGGTACACTCTCCTTGTAAAAGCATAGCCAATTTTAATGATACCTCGTCACCGGAACATATTTTCAAATTGCCGGCAGGACCAATGATGACAGAATTGTTGCGATCATACTCAAACATATTATACCTCCTCTTTATGGTAATTGTTTTAATGCGGTTTGCAATAGGAACTATAATATCAAAATCCCGAAGAAAGTCCATTTAATTATGGCGGTTTATATAAGAGTATAAAAATAGGGGAGGCTACCAATAACCTATGTTACGGTAGCATAAAGCGATTGGATGAATTTTGCGAGAAGGAGAGGAGGGCCATAACCGCCATATTTTTTTAGACCCATAGGAGAATATAGCGGCTATAAATAAGATGGCAAGTGGAATATATGTTTAAAAAAAGGGCAATAAATAGACGTTATAAAATCGCTGCGGAGCGTGGTAGCGAGGTAGAGGGTCGATATTTTCAAAGAACTAAAATTTTACGAAGCCCCGATGAATCGGGGCGGAGAAAAATTTTAAAAAGGAGGAGCCGTGAAAAGCTTGACAACAGGTTTGCTCGGCCTGTTCCCCGGTTTAGGCTTCCTCTCTCGGGAGCGACTTTTCCTTCTTTGCCTTCTCCTGGCTTTCGGTTGATCGGGAAGATCCTCTCTTTTTCCCCTCCTCTTCTTCCAGATCGTGGCCGATTTCTTTAATACCCTTCTTAAACTCTTTCATGCCCTGGCCCAAGGAACGGGCAATCTCCGGAATCCTTTTTGCTCCGAAAAGCAGCAAAACAATTAGTAAAATAATCAGAATCTCTGGCCATCCCAAACCAGAGAAAAGGAGTAAAGGTAGGCTTTGCATAAGACTTCCCCTCTATTATTGCTTCCCAGCAATAATGATATAGTATTAAATTAAATTTTAGGCCTTGTCCCAAAAGTACGTGTTTTTCTCGATCGGTGAGGCCTTGTAATTTATCCCGAGTAAAAAAGTTGATTTCAAAGGAGGCCAAAGGAGCAAATTTTTCTGTAGTCTTCCTCGGTATTGATATTGACAAAGGAAAACCGGTTCGGGTCATATTTTAATATTTCTTCCTGTTTAATCGTCCGGGTTTTCACCTCACCAAGAAAGTCAATGATCTTTAAATTATCTTCCTCCAGTAGTTGTTCTATGGGGTGAATGCACCTTTTAGAGTAAATAGCATGGAGAGGTTCCAGATTGTCCCCCCATTGTGGAATGACCAAATCATGATCACCGATCTCCTTGATCATATAGGTGATCAAAGCGGGTTGAAGGAGGGGCATGTCACAAGCGAGGATGAAGTTATAAAGGTTTTTAGAGGCGATCAAGCCGGAGTAAATTCCCCCCAGGGATCCTTTCTCCCGGATGATATCTGAGACTGTTCTGACTCCCAGTCCCCGGTAGGCCCGGGTTTGATTGGTCACAATAAGGAGATGGCCGAAGATCTGTTTCAGGATTTCGATCTGGTTTTCAATAATGGTTGATTTGCCGACCCTCAAAAAAGCTTTGTTCTTTTTTATCCGCCTAGCTTTACCCCCCGCGATAATAATGGCGGTCATAGCATGGCCAGAAAGATTTTCGGAACTCGTCTTCATAGAAAGATTCAATTAAGATCCCGAGGAAAGAACTGCCACCGGCTGTGGAACTGTCTCGTAAGCAGTCCTTCCCCCCGATGGAATCGGAAGATGGCAAATCTGCCGGAGATTGAAGGTCTGTTGCCCAAACTCAAGTCGCTGGTTACAAGCTTCCCATCCGAGCTTTCAGTACGACCCCGACGATTTGGGCAACAGCCCTTTGATATAATCCCTTGAGCCCCGCCCATTTCGATGAGGGAGCCCGGTAAAATCCCCTTAACCCGGGTTAAAAAGAGAACTTCACCTGAAGTCCGGCGACGTTGAAACTGGCCCATTCGTCGCCTTTATTGTCCGTCTGCCAGAGGTAGAAGAGACCCCCGCCGACATGTTCGACGATTTTTAGCCCAACACCGACATAAAAACGGTTGCGGTAGATGCCCGGTTTATGTTCCTCAAGGAATATTTCGTCGGCCACGTAGGGGTTGATTTTCAGAGAGGTAAACTTCCAGGGGCTGTAGATATAGAATTTATTACGGAATCGCCAGACATCGTCTTTGTCGATGTCGAAGACCCGATAGGAGATCCGGAGCCGGTCCTTGAGCTTCCACCCCTCCAGTGTATACTGCCCGGTCAGGTTGACCATCGGACGGTACTCGGTAAACCAGTCTTCTCCCGTGGGATCCTTGGTGTTCTCATCCACCTGGCGGTACGCCGCCCCGGCGGAAAAATAATCGTTCACCTTGTATTCAAGGCCAATCTGAGCATGTTTGTAGTAGAAGTGTTTATCCTTATCCTCCCTCCAGCGAAACTCCAGTTCCGTGCCCACCTTCACCCGGTCGGTGATTTTGCCGGAGATGGAGTCCGTATTCCAGAAGTGCCAGATTGATCCCCGGGAGCCGGTCGGCATCGCCAGGGCCAATATCATCAGCCCCAGAACTGGGACCATAATAAATACCGCTTTTTTCATTTCTTGCCTCGCTTTATATTCAAAAGAGTTTTTTCTTTCCGCATACATTAAAGACCGTTATTCCGCTACCCAAGCATAATCACGATTTACATGTTTTAGCCTCCTTTATGATAAGTTAGGATTTTTTCTTCAATTAGATCTGCCACCCCGGAGGCATCTTCCAAATCAAAGATCGGAACCCCGATCGTGAAAGATTGATCACTAACGATTGCCAAAAGTTCTTCCCGGCGGCATAACAGTTCCTGACTCACCGCCTTTCTCGAGATTTCAATCTTAGGCTTGTCCTTGCGTTTGTATCCTTCGGTAATGATCAGGTCTACGTCTTGAAGAAGCCATTCTTGCAATTCATCCAAGCCGTATTCCCGGTCGATCTTCTTGATCATAGCCATCTTGCTCGAGGAGGCAATTATCACCGTATCCGCCCCCGCCTGGGTATGGCGCCAGGTATCCTTCCCTTTATGGTCGATCTCAAACTTATGGACATCATGCTTGATAGTAGCGATCCGGTAGCCTCTTGTTTTCAGTTCCCGGATCAACTGCTCGATGAAAGTGGTTTTGCCAACGTTGGTCTTCCCAACAACGGAAATGATCGGGATCATTGATTTTTCCTCAGTTCAACCTATCAATCGATTCTCATTTTGATTCATCTCAGACAAACGTATATTTAATTCTCCGTAACGGTCCTGCACCTATCGGCCTCGAAGGTAATGTACGCCTTCATCAGTTCAGCCATATCTCGATAGAAGTCCAGGCGGGCCTCTCGCATCACCATATCCGCGAATACAGGTACCCATTGGATAAGATGTTCCTGGATAAATTTTTTCTGCAACTCCTGCGACCGCTTTGCGTCAACCTGATCCTTCCGCTCCCAGGCGTCCGCTTCGTAACGGGTCAGGTTCTGCATAAATTCAAACTCCACACTGATATGGTCCGGTATTCCCTCCCAGTCAAGAGGATATTCAAGGCCGGAGCTTTCGATAAAACGCTTAACCTCCCCGGTAGACTTACCCCAGAGTAATCCCTCTCCCTGGCGATGGACCGACTCGTGGGGAGAAATATGTTGATCGGGACCGAGGAAGAGTCGGGTATACTCGAGGCGTAGATCTTGAAGAAGCTCTTCTTCCGGCTTAATCAGGAAATTCTCATCCAGGTGAAAACCTGATCCTTCTTGAAACGTCTTAAGGAAGCCTGGTTCCCGCAATCGACGGAGTAATTCCAGACCGGGTTCTTGAGCATAAAGCAGGACCAAGAAGCCATAGATATTGCTCCGTAGCCGAGCCCATTCTCCCCGACCTCTAATCATGGTTGTCTTAGTCATTATGCCTGACCTCAAGAATTGTTTGGCCTAAGTTGAGCCCAGCACATAATTTATGTACTGGGCTCAATTTAGGTTTAAGCCTTCTTGACCGTAACCACCGTATCCATCCATCTCTGTTGTCCGGCGATAGGATCGGGAGAATTCGGGATAACCCAGTTGGGGTGAACACCCTTATTCTTCCACCAGATAAGCTGGCAATCGGGCTCGCAGGTATGGCCGGGACTCGGCGTCAACGAGGCATATTCCCCGTAGTCCCAGTGGCCGCAATGGTAGGAGATGGCGATAATTCCGGGCACAATTCCATCGGTGACCCGCGCCGTGGTGGTTCTCTTCCCGACCTTCGAGGAAACAACGATACTGTCGCCATCCTGTATCCCCCGGGCGGCGGCGGTCACGGGATTTATCCAGGCCGGGTTGTCATGATAGATTTCCGTGAGCCACTTACAGTTCTGGGTCCGGGAGTGAGTCTGGACATTGACCTTGTATGTAGTCAGTATCAACTCATCTTTTCCCACAGCCTTGTGCTCAGGGATCGGAACGTAGTTGGGAAGGGGATTGAATCCCTTATCCTCGAGCAGGCGGGAGCGGATCTCAAATAGACCCGACTTATTAAGCTTATCGGGTTTAAATCCCTTGTAAACGGCGTCTCCCACCTTCTGGCCCACATAGCCCTTGTAGGCATTCTTGGTCTTGGTATAGCCCTTGGATACGGCCTCTTCCTTATTCTTGGCCTTTGACTTTTTCCAGTTCCAGTATACCCCGGTCTCCTGGTCGAGGAGGATGTCCGCTCCGGTATAGTCCTTTTTGTTCAGCTTCTTGGCATACTCCTTGTACTTCGGCTTGGCCTCCGGATCGTGCCAGACACCCTGTTTCTTCATGTACTTGAAACCACCGGCCTCCTTCACCCCCGGCGTGTGCTCGCAGGCGTCCCGTACGAACTCTTCCGCCGAACCAAACCCGAGATTTATGCCGAGTCGCTTGGCAATCTCGCAGATGACATCGCAGAAGT
The DNA here is from genome assembly GCA_937885075.1 of uncultured bacterium. Classification (GTDB taxonomy): domain Bacteria; phylum Auribacterota; class Erginobacteria; order Erginobacterales; family Erginobacteraceae; genus CAKZYZ01. The sequence continues at coordinate 17,010 of CAKZYZ010000171.1, forward strand.
TCCGGGCCTCACCCAGGGGATTAATCAACGGCTGCCGGATGTAAAACTCGGGGATCATGGCGTAAGAGACCATGTCCTCCCAGTCCCACCTCTCGAGATAGGTGGCATCGGGAACAATGAGATCCGCCAGGGCGGACGACTCGCTATAGCCAACGTCCGAGGAGATGAGGAAGGGGATCAGTTTTTCATCTTTCAGGATATCGATGTTCTCCTGGCAGTTGCCGTTGACGTATACCGGGTTGTAGCAGTAGATCATGTATATCTTGGGACGCCCGAACTTCCCGTCTTTAATCATCCTGAGCACCATCTCGTTGACATGATGCGTGGGAAAGACAGACTTACCGGGAAACCCATCGAGGATCTTGAGTTTTTTAGGATGTCCCTTGGGGGTTTTGAACGAATTTTTCCACTTCGCCCCCACGCCATGGCAGGTCCCGCCCTTAACGTCGATATTGCCGCAGATGCCGTCGAGCATCTTGAAGATACGTTCGTTCTCCACGCCGTTGTAGTGGGCGGCGATGCCCCGGTAAGAAACAATCGTGGAGGGCTTGGTGGTAGCGAACTCGATCGCCAGTTCCCTGATCTCCGAGGCGGGCACACCGCTTACTCCCTCGGCCCATTCGGGTGAGTATTGAGCTAGGTGCTTTTTTAGCTCCTCCACAGTGGTCGTGGTCCAGGTCTCGATAAAGTCCCGGTCATAGAGGCCCTTCTCCATGACCACGTTGGCCATGGCCAGGGCCACGGCTGCGTCGGTTCCGGGCTTGACCGGGAACCATTTATCCGATCGGGCGGCTGTGTTGGAGAGCCGCACGTCAAAGGTGACGAGCTTCACACCCCTGCCGGCAGTCGCGTCGACGCCCCTCTGGGCCATCTGGACGTGGGAGGTGTGCGCCTCGTAGAAATTACAGCCGAAGTTAAGAATCATCTTCGTATGGGAAAGATCGTTGACATCGTAGTGTTTCCCCCAGATCAGTTCCTGGGCTGTCCACTTCGCGCCCTCGCAGATCGCGGTGTGATTGCCGATGGTCTTCGTACCATAGGCGGCCAGGAAGTGGCTCTTGATGATCTTTGAACTCGATCCCTTCATCCTGCCGTAGTGGAACATGAACTCCTCCGGGTGGCCTGCATCCCGCAGCGCCTTGAGTCCCTCAACCTTCCGTCCGGCAATCTCCCCGCCGTTAACAATCAGGTCCAGGGCCTGGCCCCAGCCTCTTCTCTCCCACTTCCCCC
>CAKZYZ010000172.1 GCA_937885075.1 uncultured bacterium
AGATATATCAGTGTGACTGGAGTTCAGACGTGTGCTCTTCCGATCTAGGGAGGGGGGCGAGCGAGAATGGTGTTTTTAAGAAAATGGAAAATATTTTTGGTCTGCCAATTCATTAAAGTCATAGATTACCTCCCGGGTTGAGTGCTATCTTATATGCTCAGTACTTTCAAGCAAAAGCAGTTTCAGTAAATCCCGTTACCCCGTGCTCGCAGGGGACCTGCCGGCGGGGCCATCGTGTGGCAGCCTGAAGGCAGCCGCTACGAGAGGATGGGGGATTCCCTCCGATTCAATTTGAGAAATCTGGATAATCACGGTAAAAATAGCTTCAAACCGGAGATATATTCAAAGTCTCTGCGATTATATGTGTGTATTTTGATACCATAAATCAGACAAGTCGCGGCTATAATCGCATCAGGTATTTGGAGGTTATGACTTTTTGAATATCTCTCAATCAGACTTATGGCTTTACCGGAAATATCTACATTTATTTGCAAAATAGCAATTGAGTGAATATCTCTTTTAATTCGAGACAGTTCTCTTTTGTTATAGGCTCCATAATATAACTCCATTACGGTAACCGCGCTTAATGCGATATTTCTGATGCCAATGGACTTCAATTCAGCAATGGCAATGTCATTGCCTTTAAACGATTCTATTATAACATTCGTGTCACAGAGAATCATTTTCTTGCCCACGCTTTTGCTCTTATATCATCGATAGAAATATCCCGATCTTTCCATAGACCGAAAAGATCTTCAAAATTACCTTCTCCTTTCTCTTCGGCCTCCTCAGTTTCGGGAATTACTTCAATAAAATTGATAGTCTTAAAAAAATTCCTAACGACCGATATTTTTGAATCATCTTTAATATTTAACACAATCTGCTTCATTTTATCTCTCTCATAGTAAGATTTAAATCAGTACCTGAAAATTCAATAATTAGTTTTCGGGGTTTTCATTCAGACACTAATTATATTATATGTGATTGGGGGTAATAAGCAAATGAAATATACTTTTCCCCCAATATACTTTTTCCCTTATTAAGCTCTGGCTTTCTTCATTTTTACAACTCAGGAATTATATTTTTCTCAATACTGCTTATTCGGCCAGGGTAGCAGAATTTTTGTTCAATAATAATATTGGCGTTGGTTAGGATAGTAATGTTGACTACAACTGTAAATAATAATACTATCATATTATTCTACGGAAAATATTAAACTGAACTCTTAAATATAAAGCCAAAGGCGGTAACTTATGAATGAAAAAGTTAAGGTTAGCGATAAGACCGAGGATAAGAAACCGGTCGCAGGGAAAGAAGTTCCGTCCGCTCCGATCTCCAGTCTGACCGATATGGTCGATCGGACTACCGAGCGGATATCGTTTTTGAAGAAGAAGCAGGAGGATCTCCAGAAGCAGAAAGCGGACCTGGAAGAACTCCGGCGTCAGCGGGAAGAACTGGATTCCGTCAAGAGGGAGGTCCTGGTCAATCTGGAGCGGGGGATCGCGGTTCTGGATAAGGAAGAGAGTGAACTGAAGAGGAAGCATTCTTTAGTAAAGATAACCCGGGATGAGTTTGACAGAATAATTACTGAAGTCCGCGGAATCAAAGAGAAGACCTGGCCGGAAGAGAATCTGAAGGCAGAACTGGCCTCGGCACTGGCAATAGTCGCTAAAGCGAAGAGAGGTTATGTAGAGGCCAGAGGGAAGATAGACGCCCTGACTACACCGGACGAGAAAGAAACGGGGAGTCAGCCTGTGTCCGTTATCGCTCCTGCTGAGAGTCTTCCTGAGAGCCCCGGAGAATTACTACGCCGGGGATTCTTTCTTGCCATCCCCGCCGCCCTGCTGGCAATCCTGGTCGCCCTGGCGGTTCGCCTGATCTACCTTTTTAAATAAATTAGCGCCTCCGGCGCTAACGTTAAAAAATAAGGACGTTGAAAAATAAAGACGTTAAAGATCGTTGAAGACCGTTAGACGCTTCGTAAAATACGGGGCAAGAGTCTTTTTTATTAGTCTTTTCTTTGTGCCTTTGTGTCTTAGTGGCAAAAAGTTGTGGAGCCAATTATGTTACTGAAAAAAAGATATTTGCAGTCTCGGATCTCCGGGATCAATGATGAGATCAGCAGTGTTAACCGGGAGATCAGGCAATTAGAGAAGGTCCTGCGGAAGGAACAGCGCTTTTCCGGTTCCGTAACCAGGGATGAGGTTGATAAAAAGACGGGTAGGGCGGCCCGGGAAAGCGATGATACCCGGAGGTTAGCCAGTTATCTCAGTACCGGGAGTTTCCATAAGATCTCCCGGGATAAATTCAGGAGTGATCTGGTCCGCCGGCAGCGTCTCATGATAGCCGGGGGGATTATTATCCTGGTCGCGGTGGGATTGATACTATGGCATTATCTGCGGTAAAGACCTGTAACACAGATCCACACAGATGTGAAAACAGATTCACACAGATCACCTCAGGGCAAAAAATATAGTAATCAGGTGCTGATAAAAGGGGTCGAGGCTGGGGGATATGTTATTTAAGTTTTAAGAAGCAAGTTATTCCAGCTGGGATTCCGGTTTCGGCATCCAGAGGGCTTCCTGCCAGCGGCCGCTGGAGTTATAATAGCCTTCGATCCAGATATAGCCGTCTTTCCTGGGGATGCGCCAGTAGCCGTCCATCCATCGCCTGCCGTCCCAGTATCCCCGGACCCATTTTAGAGGGGGGGTGACAACCTGATAGGAGTTCATCTTCTGCCACGAGCCATCCGGATACTCCCCGGCGCGATCCTCCTGATTGAGCCATACAAACCCGGCCCGATTTTTCGGACCCCAGTATCCCGGGAAAACAACCTGATCAGTCATCTTGTGGGCATTTATCGGGACCCAGTAACCGGACTGCCAGCGACCCTCGTTATCCTGGACGGCTTCGATCCATCGGTATCCGTTTCTGATCCGTGGCCGCCAGAAACCAGAGATGATGACATCTTCGCTGATCGGGAGCTCAGGTTCCCAGATCATATTTTTTCGGTCTACCGGTCGGGAATCACGGTGATAACCGGCGGCGGCGGGCAGGCTTGCTCCGATTGATACGGCCATAAAAATTGCCAGAGATGCAGATAGTCTAATTTTCATGATAGATATGGGGAATAGGGAATGGGAAATTGTGAATGGTTACTCTGATTCCTTACGCGAGTGTTATATTTTATGAGAATTTATTGTCCCGGTAATATCAATTAAGACAACCGGGATCCCGAAGGATTTCGGGATCCGAGACTTAAAATGAGACAACTCGGGATCCCGATGAATATCGGGAAAATTTTAAAGCTGTAATTGTATTATTATGCAAGCTACTATAGCATTAACTATTAAATATTTGCAAGGATGATATTTTGGAAAAAACTATTCAAGAAGATCTCGATTTTCAGATCCGGTTCTTTGAGGATCTGATTCGGGATGATCAGGATTTTATTGACGCTCTGATTCCTCTGGCTGATGCCTATACCAGGAAAGGCTGGTTTGATAAAGGGCTGCGGTTGGATGAAAGACTGGCCGGTTTGAAACCATCCGATCCCTTCATACTATATAATCTGAGCTGCAGCTATGCTCTCTTAAACCAGGAGCAGAAGGCCCTGGAGGCCTTGAAGAGAGCACTTGATCTCGGCTATGAAGATCTGGATTGGATGGAGGAAGACCCCGATCTGGCGGCATTACGGAAAGAGGATGGGTATAAGAGCTTGATCCGGAGTTATTTCCCGGAAGAAGGAACTTAGCCATCACTTCGCTCGGGCAATTTTACCTCTAAGGAAAGCAGGGAATCAGGAGAATTAAAACACTTCCCCTCCTGCCCTCCTGTTTTCCTTAGGGGTTATGTAAATTCTAAACCGGCTAGCTATGATTGATACCACCAATCCATTCAAACTGGTAACCGATTATTTTCCCCGGGGGGATCAGCCCGGGGCTATCGAGGGGTTGGTTCGGGGGTTGCGGGAAGGGGAAGAAGACCAGGTTCTGCTTGGTGTGACCGGTTCGGGAAAGACATTCACCATGGCCAATGTTATCGCCGCAGTCAACCGGCCCACCCTGATAATCGCTCCCAATAAGACTTTAGCGGCTCAGCTCTATGGAGAGTTTACGGAGCTCTTCCCCGAGAACGCGGTGGAGTATTTTGTCAGTTATTACGACTACTATCAGCCGGAAGCCTATCTCCCCGCCACCGATAGTTATATCGAGAAGGATTCGGCCATTAACGAACAGATCGACCGGATGCGGCACGCGGCTACCTATTCCCTCTGGACCAGACGGGATGTTATTATTGTTGCCAGTGTTTCCTGTATCTATGGTCTCGGTTCCCCCGAGGAATACCGGGAACAGGTTATTGAACTCAAGCCGGGCGATGAGTATCCCCGCCGCAGGCTCCTCAAGGATCTGATTCACCTCCAGTATGAGAGAAACGATCTTGATCTCCATCGGGGCACCTTCCGGGTTCGGGGGGATGTGGTGGAGGTTTTTCCCGCCTATGAGAAAGACCGGGTATTGCGGATTGAATATTGGGGGGATGAGATTGAACGGCTCTCCTATGTTGATCCGCTCCGTCCGGTCAGATCATGGGAATGCGGTCGGGCGGTAATTTTTCCGGGGAGTCATTATGTCAGCAGCGAAGCCAATCTGAAACGTGCTGCTGGAGATATCCGCAGGGAATTGGAGGGGAGGCTGGAGTTTCTTAAAAAGCGGGGAAAGCTGCTGGAGGTCCAGAGGCTGGAGATGCGCACCAACTATGATCTGGAGATGATGGAGGAGATCGGGTTCTGTAATGGGATTGAGAATTATTCTCTTCATCTTGACAACCGTAATCCGGGCGATCCTCCCTCCACTCTGCTGGATTATTTTCCGGATGATTTTCTCCTCTTTATTGATGAGAGCCATATCACCGTCCCCCAGATCGGAGGGATGTCACGGGGGGATCGTTCCCGGAAGAAGACCCTGGTTGAGTTCGGATTCCGGCTCCCCTCCGCCCTGGATAATAGACCCTTGAATTTCGCGGAGTTTAAGGAGCGGATCAGACAGACTATCTATGTTTCAGCCACACCGGCTGAATATGAAATAGAACGGAGCGGGGGGGCGATAGTTGAGCAGATTATCCGTCCCACCGGGCTGATCGACCCGGCGATTCTGGTTCGAGGAGCTGAGAATCAGGTGGATGATCTCCTGGCTGAGATCAGACTCAGGGTGGATAAGGGAGAGCGGGTTTTAGTAACCACACTGACGAAGAGAATGGCGGAAGAACTGACGGAATATTATGAGGGGAAAGGGGTCCGGGTTAAATATCTTCATTCCGATATTAAGACCATGGCTAGAACCGAGATTATCCGCGAGCTCCGTCTGGGGGAGTTTGATGTCCTGATCGGGATCAATCTTCTCCGGGAAGGGCTGGATATTCCCGAGGTATCCCTGGTGGCTATCCTGGATGCCGACCGGGCCGGTTTTCTCCGCTCGGAACGATCTCTGATTCAGACCTGCGGCCGGGCGGCCCGGAATATCAACGGGACGGTGATCATGTACGCCGGAGGAGAGACGGATTCCATGAAGAACGCCATCTCGGAGACTAACCGCCGGAGGAGAATTCAGGCGGAGTATAATGATCAACATGGGATCACCCCGGTATCCATTACCAAAAACATCTCGAATATCCTGGGATCCGTCTATGAAGCCGACTACGTTACGATCCCTATCGTCGCGGAAGGGAAAGAGATCTATCTTTCCGGGGAGGCGCTGGCGAAGGAACTGAAACGGCTGGAGAAGAAGATGAAGCGGTTCGCCAAGGAGTATAAGTTTGAGGAAGCGGTTGTAGTTCGGGATGAGTGGCTGCGACTTCAGGAATCTCAACTGGGTTTGAACTGATAAAGGGCAGGACTATTTTTAGCAGGACGATTGCAGGCAGGACGATTAAAAAGGCAAAGAAATAATGGCAGAATGATTAAAAAAACAGCCTGTTTAAAGTTGGAATAAAAATCGGCCCCAGATATAATTCGGGGGGGACCAAAATAACAAGTAGGATGTTGTAAAAAATTAATAAAAGTAGGTGTGAGGGAAGGCTAATCATTCTGCCCCAAATCATTCTGCCTTTAATAGCCGCTGAGGTGAGGCAAATAGTTCTGACTGTAATGGTCCTGCCACAAAAGGGGCCGAGGTAGGGGGAGGTGTAATGATGAACATCGAACGTCGATGCCGGATTCAGAATATCCAATATCCAACAAGGAATATCCAATGAAAAAGGATCCGCTCCCGAAACAAGTTCGGGATGCAAGCTCCCGAAAGGAATTCTGGATACAAGCACTTGGATATTGGATATTCCTTGATGGTTGTTGGATATTCAAAAAAGGGGGAGAGGTTGGGGGGTGATGAACAAGTAGTTTCAATCAAAAAGGTGACGAAACTAAGCTCCAAATTTAGAGGCATGTAATCTGAACGCGGTGAAAGAAAAGATTAAAACATTTCCCACCCTTCCCGGTGTTTATCTGATGAAGGACGCGGACGGGAAAGTTCTCTATGTCGGGAAGGCCGGGAATATCCGATCCCGGGTTTTGAACTATTTCCGGCGATCGGGAGATAACCGTCCCCGGATTCCCTCCCTGATGGCCCGGGTAGCTGATTTAGATTATCTGGTTACCGATACCGAGAAAGAGGCTCTGATACTGGAGAACCACCTGATCAAGGAGTATCGGCCGAAATATAATGTTGATCTCCGGGATGATAAGACTTACTGCCATCTCCGGATTGATCTCAGTCAAGAATATCCCCGGCCTGTCTTTGTCCGCCGCCCCCGGGATGATGGGGCGCTCTACTTCGGCCCCTATACCAGTTCCAGTTCCGCTCGTAGTACCCTCCGCTGGCTCCGGAAGATCTTTCCCTTTCGCTCCTGTTCCGATAATCTCTTCCGCCATCGAAGCCGGCCGTGTCTTTACCACCAGGTTGGAAGCTGCCCGGCTCCCTGCCTGGGCCGGGTCTCCCCGGAGGAGTACCGGAAGATCCTGGATGATCTGATCCTTTTCCTCAGAGGGAGGAAGAGACCTCTCCTGACAGCTCTGCGCCGGCGGATGAAGGATGAATCGGCGAAGTTGGAGTATGAGAAGGCCGCTCTTTCTCTGGACCGGATCAGGGCTATCGAAGAGACGCTGGAGCATCAGAAAGTCAGTCGGCTGGGAGAGAAGGACCGGGATATCATCGCGTACGAAACCCGGGAAAGGATGACTGTTTTTCAAGTTCTTTCAATGCGGGCTGGCAGGATGGGGGAGGGGAGAACGGTATCATTTAATCATCTCTTCCCGGATGACGGAGAGGCGCTGAGTTCATTTCTGGTGCAGTATTATAGCGATGAGTTTCTGATCCCCGGTGAGATATTCCTGCCATTTCTCCCCGCTCATTCCGGGGCGGTAAGGGAACTGCTGGCGGAGCGCAAGGGGAAGAGGGTCAGTCTGGCGGTTCCGGTCCGGGGGGTGAAGAAGCAGCTCCTTCTGCTGGCCCGGAAGAATGCCCGGGCGGTTCTCCGGCAGAAGCTTTCCGGACCACTCCCGGAGGAGGTTCTCCGGCAGCTGCGGGATCGGCTCAAGCTTCGGCGAGTGCCGCGAAGGATCGAATGCTTTGATATCTCCAATCTGGGCGGCAGCTCCGCGGTCGGATCGATGGCGGTATTCCAGGGAGGAAAGAAATCCGCCCGGGATTACCGGCGCTATCGTATTAAAACAGTTGAGGGGCCCGATGACTATGGAATGATCTTCGAAGTTCTCAGCCGCCGCTGCCGCCGGGCGCTGGAAGATGGCGTCTTCCCGGAGTTGATTGTGGTGGATGGGGGCAAGGGTCAGCTCAACGCGGCGATCCGGGTTCTGGAGGATCTGGGGATCGACTATCCCGATATTATCGCCCTGGCCAAGGAGAAACGGTTGCAGACCGGCCGGGTGGTCCGGGACCGGGTCTTCCTGCCGGGCCGGAAGAATCCCGTTTTATTCCGGAGAGGTTCTCCGGTCCTTCATCTTCTTATGCGGATCCGGGACGAGGCCCACCGCTTTGCGGTTACCTATCATAAGAAGTTGAGAAGGAAAGAGAGCTTCACCTCTCCCCTGGACAGAATCCCCGGAATCGGCCCGGTCCTGAAATCCCGTCTCCTCGCTAAGTTTCAGAACCTTGAAGCGATTAGAGATGCTTCCCTGGAAGGCCTGACAGAGGTCAAAGGACTAAACCGAGGCTTGGCGAAAAGAATCGCCAGCAGTCTAAATTCCCCCGGTGGATGAAGTGGTCCAAAAAATCCTTAATATATTTTCAAAACTATTTTTCTCCAAAGGAGAAAAATATTGATTAAGCTGGTCCGGAAGATAGAGGAGGAGCGCCCCGAATCCTTCGAGAGCGCGTTACTGGTGAGGGGGCTGGGGCCCAAGAGTATGCGGGCACTGAACCTCCTCTCGGAGTTGATCTACGGCACCCGGGCCGCGACCCGGGATCCGGCCCGATACAGTTTTGCCCACGGCGGAAAAGACGGGATTCCATACCCGGTCGATCGGGAGGTCTACGACCGTTCCATCACCCTCCTGGAAGAGATGCTAAACAAAAGCAAGGTGGATTACTACGAGATGCGCCGTGCCTTCGCTCGACTTTCCCGCCTCTGATCGCGAGGTGGTCCAAGAAGTCTTTATTACACTACCCTATCAAATCTCGACCATTGGCCATATCTGGCCGATCGGCCAGATATGGCCACTCGATTTTATCACTGGTTGTAGTGGTTTTCGTTGCCGCGGGAAATATGAGCTGTACCTGTTCAGCGGAATCGTTGGGGGCAACGATATTAGATATATCTCCGAGGTTTAAAATGGGCCTTGCTTGCAGAGGGGTGAGTAAGCAGGTTCTGATAAATCGCAGGAAAAAGGAATTATTTTCAACGTGAAAAAAAGGTACGCCCAATGCCCACCATCTTAAACTCTAACTAAATTTTCAAAACTATTTTTTTGCAAAGCAAAAAAATAATGCCGAAGGGGGGACTCTCAGCCGGAGGCTGATGCGCCTCTGGCGCAGAACCCTTTTTCCATGAGGTCTCCCTCACATGGTCCTGAACCACCCCGACGTTGTCGGGGCGGAGTGCCATCTGCCAGTCGGGGAAAGTAATTATGTTTCTACCAGACACAAAAAATGGTGCACCCAATGCGCACCATCTTAAACCCTAACTAAATTTTCAAAACTATTTTTTTGCAAAGCAAAAAAATAATGCCGAAGGGGGGACTCGAACCCCCATGAGGTCTCCCTCACATGGTCCTGAACCATGCGTGTCTGCCAATTCCACCACTTCGGCTCTATTATTTTTCCCGGTGGGAAAAATAATATCTGCTTCGCTCTCTTTAAAACTATGATTACTTTTTAGAAGGAATGGTAAACTATGAATTTTTCGTGTTATTGTCAAGAGAAGATGAAACTGGAATAACACGTCTATTGTTTCTGATTGAAATATATCCACCACCGACCTTGTGTCGGTGGAGATATGACTGATAGCTAATTTGCTTCACCCAAACCCCTCTCTCCCCCCGCTTTTATAGGTGCGGGAGGAGAGAGGACGGGGAAGTGTCGATGTAGTTAGTAATCAATCACATCTCCACCGACGCAAGGTCGGTGGTGGATATTTCCCAGAAGCAGAAATGTTCCCAACAAAAGTAATGATTAAAAACAGTTGAACTGAAGATGAGTACTTGCTATACAATACAGGTTAAAACGGAAAATCAACCTGGAGGAATATTATATGAAGGAAGTTATTCGCCGGAGCGCGATGGCGCTTATTATAACAATGACAGCGGGAATTATTCTTACCGCTTGCGGAGAGAAGAGCCCGGAAAATGTTCTGGTTACAGTGGGTGATACTGTGATTACATTAGATGATTTTCAGCGTGAGTGGAGGAGACAGCCGCCGCAGCGGCCGGGAACTCCGATGGAGAATGTGGATCAATTTATAGATGATATGATCGCGGAGAAACTCTTTATCGTCGAAGCCCGCCGCCGGAAGATTGATCAGGGGGAGAAGTTCAAGGCTGAGGTGGAAAAATACCGCGAACAGCTGATGGTGGAGACCCTGTTGAATAAGGAAGTACTGCAGGTAAAAAATCCTACTGAATCTGAGATAGAGAGGTACTGGAGCGCGAATAAGGATCAATTTGTTGTCCCGCCCTTGACCCGTTTCAGTCATATACTTATTAAAGGAGAGGAGGGGGAGGAGGAAGATGTGGTTCTTGCCCGCTGTCAGGCTGTGAAAGGACGACTGGATGATGGCGAACCATTCGCGGTTGTCGCCGGTGAGGTCTCCGAGGGGAGCAGCGCTAATCGGGGCGGTGATCTGGGATTTTATCGTCCCAGTCAGATCTCACCTGAGTTTCAGTCCGCCGCCAAAGATCTGGAGATAGGTGTTGTCAGCGATCCGATTGCTACCGACTATGGGTATCATATTATTGTTGTTACCGATCGGAAACCATCCCGGGATAAGACCCTGGATGAGAGCAAGGAAGAGATTATCGCGATTCTGCTGGCCGAGAGTAGGAAAGCAAAGTTTGACAGAGTTAAGGCCAGGCTGTCTAAATCTACTGAAATCAAAAAAAATACCGATCTGCTCAATCGGCTCAAGTCCGAACAGCGCAAAGCGATGGCGCAAGCCAGACAGACGATATGATTAAAAAATTATTAAAAATCGCGGTTGTTCTTTCTCTGGTTCTTTCTCCAGCCCTGGCTCTCTCCGGGGTCGATGAGAAGATAGAGGCCCGGGTCAATGATGCTATCCTGACTACCAGCGAATTGAATATGAGGCTTGAACAGGTATATCGCCAGTATGAACAGACCAGCCGGGGAGAAGAATTGAGATTCAGGAAGATGAATGCCCGACGGTCAGCGATTGACGGCTGGATCGAGACCCAGTTGATTTTACAGGAAGCCAAAGGGATGGAGGGCTTCCAGATAGATCAGATGGAAGTTGAGAAGCGGTTTGATAAGGCCCGGACCGGTTTCGAAAGTAGGGAGGAGTTTGATCGGGCCTTGAGAATGGAAGGTCTCGACGAGGCAAAGTATAAGAAAAATCTGGAAGATCAGTATAAAGTTCAGGCTTTAAGGTATCAGAAGATCGGCGGGTTCATAAATATATCCCCTGAGGATATAATGAACTATTATCGGGATCATGGGGATAAATATCGGGATGGGGAGATGGTAAGAGTCAGTCATATATTATTGCCTGCTCCGGAGAGTGGAGATGACAATGAGGCGGTCCGCAAGCAGGCGGAGAAGATTCTCGATGAGTTGAATGCCGGAGCTGATTTTGCCGCACTGGCCCGCAAGTATTCCAAAGGACCCCGGGCCGAGCAGGGCGGTGATCTGGGTTACTACAAGAAAGACCAGATGCGCCCCAAGTTGGATGAAGCGGCGTTCTCACTGAAGGTGGGGGAGAATAGTGGGGTCATCAAGACGGATCTCGGATATCATATTCTAAAGTGCACCGGGAAGAAAGAGGCATATCAGAAACCACTGGAAGATCTCTGGGATGAGATAGAGAATAAATTATTCCAGGAAGAGTACCAGCGGCGTTACGACATATGGATTGATGAGTTAAAATCCAGGGCGTATATCGATAGTTGAAGAATAAAGTAGCCATCAGTATGGGGGACGGGGCCGGGATAGGACCGGAGGTGGTCCTGAAGGCGATTGTTTCTCCCCGATTAACCGACCACTCTCTCCCCCTGATTATTGGTGAACCCCGGGTTTTTCTTCCCCTCCTTAGTTCACTCCGAATTGATCTTCCTCTTAAAGTTTATCGGGAATTTGACCGTATTAATTGGAGCAGAAAAGAGATCCTCCTTCTGGAAGTGGAGGGTGCGCCGGAGAAGCCTCCGATTCCGGGAAAGATTGATGCCGGCTGGGCCCGGACCGCGATGAACTCCGTGGCTCTGGGAGTTGAACTGGCCGGAAGGGGAGAAGTCTCGGCTCTGATTACCGGTCCCATCAACAAAGAGGGGATTCACCGGGCCGGATATAAATTTCAGGGGCATACCGATTATCTGGCATATCTTACCGGTACCGATAACTATGCCATGATGCTGATCGGTGGGGATATCCGGGTAGTTTTGGTGACCGTTCATATCCCCCTTGCTGAGGTGAGTTCGTCTCTAAATAAAGAGGAGATTGTCAGAAAGATCTATCTGGCCCGGGATGCCATGCTTCGATTCGGGATAGGGGAACCAAGAATCGCGGTCGCCGGGCTCAATCCGCATGCCGGAGAAGGCGGGGCTTTCGGGAGGGAGGAGCTGGATATTATCACTCCGGCGGTTGAGGAGTGCCGGGGAGAAGGGCTGCTGGTTCAGGGTCCGCTTCCCCCGGATACGCTCTTTTATAAGATGCTCCAGGGAGAGTATGATGTCGCGGTGGTGATGTATCATGATCAGGGTTTGATCCCCCTGAAGATGTTAGCTTTTGATCGGGGGGTAAATATCACCCTGGGGCTGCCGTTTGTCCGGACCTCGCCCGACCACGGAACCGCCTACGATATAGCCGGGCAAGGCAAGGCAAATCCCGATTCGATGATAGAAGCTATTAATACTGCCTGTTTGCTGACCTCCTACGAGGTCAAATCCCAAATTCCAGGGAACAAACCAATCAGACAGAACGATTACAGACAGGACTATTAAAAGCAGAACGATTTACAGGCAGGACGATTAAAAATAAAAAGAATTGAGACAGGACAATTGCAGACAGGACGATTAAGGGCAGGATGATTTAGGGCAGAATGATTTAAAAGTTAGATTGATTTGAATATTCCTGAAAGGGGGTGAGGTAGGGGGTTAATCGTCCTGTCTGCAATGGTCCTGTCATAAAAAAGGGGGCGAGGTAGGGGGAAAACTGTCCTGACTCTAATGATGCCTTCTTCAGAAGATAGTTAATAGTGTGTACCCCCAGATGAACGATAATCCTCTATTCAGTCCGGTCTATCTCAAAGATATTCTGTTGAAGGAAGGGATCTTTGCCCGACGAAGCCGGGGGCAGAATTTTCTTATTGACCGCAATGTGGCTGATAAGATACTGCGTGCGGCCGATCTCAGTGACGCTGATACTGTACTGGAGATTGGTCCCGGGCCGGGGGCTCTGACTCTTGAACTATGCCGATTGGCGGGGAAGGTGGTCACGGTGGAGTGGGATAGGGGGTTGGTCCGGATCCTGCGGGAGCAGGCCAATGAATATGATAACCTGGAGATTATTCAGGCGGACTTTCTTAAAACCGATCTTCCCGCTCTGGCCGATAATCTCAGGAACGAGAAAACGCTTCGGACCGGGCTGAAAGTCGTTGCTAATCTGCCGTACTCGATAACCGGGCCGCTGCTGGTAAAATTATTGGAATCAGAGATCGGTTTCAGTATCCTGGTACTGATGGTGCAGAAGGAGGTAGGAGAGAGGATTGTCAGCCCTCCCGGAAATAAGAAATACGGTCGGCTGAGTGTACTCTGCCGGACTTACAGCGAAGTAGAGATCATTTCTCAGGTCAGCCGGAACTCTTTTTTCCCCCGTCCGGGGGTAGATTCGGTTATTCTTCGGTTTAAGATTTACCCTGCGGGTAAATCTTCGATTGTCGATCCGGCGCGCTGGAAGAATTTGGTCCGGGCGGCCTTTGCTCAACGGCGGAAGATGCTGAAAAATACTCTGGCCGCCGACCGACAGCTGGGTTATAGTGAAGATCAGATTATAGCAGCCTGTCATCGGGTGGAGATTGATCCCCGGGGGAGGGCGGAGCAGCTCTCGGTGAAAAATTTTATCCAACTGGCAAATGCCCTGGGAGAAAGAGAGAAATATGACTGAGAAGCAAAAGAAAATAAGCCTTTTGGATGTGGAGAAAGTGGCCGGGTTGGCCCGGCTTGGTCTCACCCCGGAGGAGAAGGCAAAGCTCGGGGGCCAGCTCAACGATATTCTGGTCTATATGGAGAAGCTGGATGAGCTCGAGACCTCCGGCATTGAGCCGTTAGCTCATATCCTGCCGCTCCAGAACGTTCTGCGGGAGGATAGGGTTCGCGAGGGGTTATCACAGGAGCAAGCCCTGTGGAATGCTCCGGAGAAAAAGGATGGGTTATTCAAGGTGCCGTTGGTGTTGGAATAGGGAATTGGGAATGGGATGAAAGGCGAACCTCGAATATCGAACGATGAAAGACTATAAATATTCCTTAACAAGACGCACTTAATTTCGTTTAGACATCTATAGACTAATTTTTTTCAAAGAAAAAAATTAAAATGAACCTCAATAAACCGACAGCACATGAAATCGTTGATATGGTGGGGAATGGGAAAGTAACCGCCGTCGAGGTGACCGAGTCTTGCCTTTCTCGTATTGATGAAGTCGAACCGGTGATCCGGAGCTTTATCCGGGTGGATCGGGAAGGGGCTCTCTCTATGGCCGGAGATATTGATCGGAGGATCGCGGCCGGAGAGAACCCGGGGATATTGGCCGGAGTGCCGATAGCTTTGAAGGATATCCTGTCAGTTGAGGGAAAAGAAATAACCTGCGGTTCGAAGATTCTCCAGGGATATACAGCACCGTATGACGCTACCGTAGTCCGAAAACTTCGGGAAGCCGGCGCGGTCTTTCTGGGGCAGACCAATATGGATGAGTTTGCCATGGGATCGTCGACCGAGAACTCCGGATATTGGCCTACCGGTAACCCCTGGGATCCGACCAGAGTTCCGGGCGGGTCGAGCGGGGGGTCGGCGGCGGTAGTGGCGGCTGACGAGGCGATTACCTCCCTGGGGTCGGATACCGGCGGTTCTATCCGTCAGCCCGCGGCTCTATGCGGTGTGGCCGGAATGAAGCCGACCTACGGTAGAGTCTCCCGTTATGGCCTGATCGCCTACGCGTCATCCCTTGACCAGATTGGCCCGTTCGGGAAAGATATCGAGGATATCGCTCTCATGCTGGAGGCAATCTCCGGGTATGACCCTCTTGACTCCACCTCCGCTCCGGTTGAGGTTCCGCGTTTCCGGGATTCATTGGTCGATGATATCGCGGGGATGAAGATAGGCGTCCCCCGGGAATGTTTTGTTGAGGGGATGGAAGAGGGTGTGGAAGAGATGTTCCGGGCCGGACTGGAAGTATTTCGTTCATTGGGAGCTGAAATTATTGAAATTGAACTTCCCCGGATCCCCTATAGCGTTGCCTGTTATTATATCCTCTCCACCGCCGAAGCAAGTTCCAACCTGGCTCGTTATGATGGTGTGCAGTATGGGGTTCGGAATCGGGAGGAGAAATCCCTGCTAAGTATGTATGAATCAACCCGGAAGGATGGGTTCGGGGAAGAGGTGAAGCGGCGGATTCTTCTCGGGACTTATGTTCTCAGCGCGGGGTATTATGATGCCTATTATGCCAAATCTTTGAAAGTCCGCCGGCTGATCAAGGATGACTTTGACCGCGCTTTCTCCGTCTGTGACTCTGTGGTGATGCCGACATCCCCCTGCACGGCGTTCAAATTAGGTTCCAGAATGGCTGACCCGCTTCAGATGTACCTCTCCGATATCTTTACCATCGGTGTCAACCTGGCAGGGTTGCCGGCGATATCGATCAACTGCGGCTTTGACCGGGAAGACCTGCCGGTAGGTCTCCAGATAATCGCGCCCCCATTCGCGGAAGGTAAGATCCTCCGGGCGGCTTATACATTTGAGCGGAATACCGAGTTTCATAAGCGGAAACCTGAATTGTGAAATTAGCGCCTCCGGCGCTAACGTTAAAAAATAAGGACGTTGAAGAAAAAAGACGTTAAAGATCGTTGAAGACTGCCAAAAGACGACTATGGCTAAAAACTTAGCCATTGGCTATCTGTCGGCCAACTTTACCTCTAAGGAAAACAGGAAATCAGGAGAATTGTAACACTTTAGCGGCCCTTTCCCCTCGTTCCCACGCTCTGCGTGGGAACGCGCCGAGCCGGTTCGTCACGATGCCGAGCATCGTGACGAGGGGTTGGGTGGATCTTCAAATAGCTAAAGTGTTACGGAGAATTTAAATCCTCACCCTCCTGCCTTCCTGCTTTCCTTAGAGGGATTGCTTCGTTCAGATATTCAAACCATTTACCAGAGGAAGAAACCCGAATGAATAACATTACATTGACAGAAAGACCGGAATGGCGAGCGCTGCGGGAGCATTATGACGAAGTCAGAGATCTGACTATGAGAGAGCTCTTTAAGGTGGATCCCGACCGGGCATCCCGGTTCTCCATGACGGCGGATGATCTTTTTCTGGATTACAGCAAGAACAGGGTGAGCGAAGGGACCATGAAACTATTGCTGGCTCTCCCGGAGAGACTGGGGCTCCGGGAGGCGATTGATTCTATGTTCGGTGGGGAGAAGATCAACCGGACCGAAGACCGGGCGGTTCTCCATATCGCGCTCCGGGCACCGGAGGGATATTCTATTCTGGTGGACGGTGAGAATGTGGTCCCCGGCGTTCACAGGGTATTGAAACAGATGAGTGAGTTCGCGGAAAAAGTCAGGTCCGGCGAGTGGAAGGGGTTTACCGGTAAGCCGATCCGTAACGTGATCAATATCGGGATCGGTGGATCGGACCTGGGGCCGGCGATGGCTGTCGGGGCCCTTGGGAGTTATGCCGATCCGCGATTAAAGGTTGAGTTCGTCTCCAATGTTGATGGGACCCATTTCGCGGAGACAGTCCGGGACCTTGATCCGGCGGAGACGCTCTTTATCATCTGCTCCAAGACTTTTACCACCCAGGAAACCCTGACCAATGCCCATAGCGCCCGAACCTGGTGCCTGTCGGCGCTGGGAGATGAAGCCGCGGTGGCCGCGCATTTTGTCGCGGTATCCACCAACGCGAAAGATGTCGCGGAGTTCGGGATTGATACCGATAATATGTTTGAGTTCTGGGATTGGGTAGGGGGGAGGTATTCACTCTGTTCGGCGATCGGGCTCTCTCTGATGATAGCGATCGGTCCGGAACATTTTTATGAGATGCTGGAGGGGTTCCGGGTGATGGACCATCACTTCCATCACGCTCCATTCGGGGAGAATATGCCGGTGATCATGGCGCTTCTGGGAATCTGGTATAACAACTTCTTCGGGGCTCAGAGTTACGCGGTGCTTCCTTATGATCAATACCTGAGCCGTTTCCCGGCTTATCTCCAGCAGCTGGATATGGAGAGCAACGGCAAATCAGTCGATCGGGAAGGGCGCAGGGTAAACTATCAGACCGGGCCGATTGTCTGGGGGGAGGCCGGGAC
Organism: uncultured bacterium; assembly: GCA_937885075.1. GTDB lineage: Bacteria > Auribacterota > Erginobacteria > Erginobacterales > Erginobacteraceae > CAKZYZ01. Next base: position 17,255 of record CAKZYZ010000172.1, read on the forward strand.
CAACGGACAGCATGCCTTCTACCAGCTAATCCATCAGGGGACCAAGCTGATCCCGGCCGACTTCATCGGGTTCTGCAGTTCTCATAACCCGTTAAGCGATCATCATCTCAAACTGATGGCCAACTTTATCGCACAGCCTGAGGCGTTAGCCTTCGGCAAGACCCCGGAAGAGGTACGGGGGGAGGGGGTTGATGAGAGACTGGTTCCATTCAAGACCTTTGAGGGGAACAGACCCACCAATACCATTATGGCCGAAAGTCTCACCCCCCGGGTACTGGGAGAGTTGATCGCTCTCTACGAGCACAAGATTTTCGTTCAGGGGCATATCTGGGATATCTATTCTTTCGACCAGTGGGGCGTGGAACTGGGAAAGGTGCTGGCTAAGAAGGTTCTCGCTGAACTTACCGCGCCGGATGATCCGGTCCTGGATCACGATTCTTCAACTGACGCGATTATTAGGAGAGTACGGAGAGGGGAGGGAGAGGAAATCAGTAATCGGTAATCAGTAAGCAGTGATCAGAAAACCACAGCCGGGGACCAGGCCAACTGATCACTGATCACTGTTTACTGATTACTTTCATTTAATTACTGCTCACTGCCTACTGTTTGCCTTCTTGATTTTCAAGCAACAAAAAAATATAGAATTAAAAACATAATAATTTTTACAAAGTAAAAATTATTGCACCGGTTGAATCAACCGGTGCCGGATAAAGTAGCGAACCATGATAAATCGGGGTAGACTGCGTGAGATAATTTACTGCTTCGGGGAGCAGCCGACAAGGCTGCGGTCCAGCGGGTGAGTTTTTAGCAAAAGAATATTGCTGGAAGCAAGTCCCGTCGTGTCAATTGCCCGGTTCGGACACGTAGCGATGCCACT
>CAKZYZ010000173.1 GCA_937885075.1 uncultured bacterium
ACTTATAAACGGTTCAAAAAAATGGTCAACAGATGGATTGAGCTTGCCATCCTGCACTCCAAGCTTACAATGGACATTGCTAAGAAGAAGGGGCAGAAGTAGACGAGAACTCATCACTCTCAAGTCAATAAGATCACGATGACTATTATTCAAAACATAAAAGCAACCCCGTCGACGGCGGGGCTAATTTTATTGCTGCTTACTGGTATATCAGGGTCGTTTATCCCCGCGATCGGGAGAACGGAGAACTCTACCGACCGGATCCGTTCGGCGGTGGTGAAGATCAAGAATATCAGCCAGCGGGCCAGCTATGATTCTCCCTGGGAAGATAAAGATTTTTCGGGAGGTCGCGGGACCGGAGTTATTATTGCCGGGAATCGGATTCTTACCAGTGCTCATGTGGTGAGCGATTCAAAATATATTGAGATAGAGAAAGAGAATAGCGGAACGCCCTACCGGGGAGTAGTCGCGTATATCGCTCATGACTGTGATCTGGCTATAATTGAACTGCTTGATCCCTCCTTCTTCGAAGATACGACGGTTCTCTCATTTAACGATCAAATCCCCGAACTTGGTTCATTGGTCCTGGTCTATGGATTCCCCAGCGGAGGCCGCCGGATCTCGGTAACCAGGGGGGTTGTATCCCGGATTGATTATACCCTCTACAGCCATTCCTCCCGGGATTATCACCTTATTCTTCAGATTGATGCCGCTATCAACCCGGGAAATTCCGGCGGTCCGGTTCTGCAGGACGGGGAGATTGTGGGGATTGCTTTTCAGGCTGTCCAACCCTCGGAGAATGTCGGGCATGTAATACCGATCACCGTAATAGATCATTTTTTAGATGATATTAAGGACGGCCGATATGACGGTTACCCGGATCTGGGGATTGTCACCTCAAATCTCCTCAACCCCGCCTATCGGGATTATGTAAATCTCCCGGAGGGGCGGACCGGAGTGGTGGCCTCGTCTCTGGTGGAGGAACATTCGGCTGTCGGCATTATTCAGCCCGGAGATATAATTTTGTCGATTGACGGCAATCCGATCGGGAATGACGGCACGATACTCATCGATGGGGAGAGTTATCAACTGGAAGAAGTGGTTGAGCGCAAACAGGTAGGTGATGAAGTAGTTTTTGATATCATCCGGGGAGGGGAGGAGATCAAGTGCCGGGTCCCCCTCAGGAAGAATAAGGAACTGCTGAAGACCTGGAAAGAATATGAAGAGAAGCCGGAGTACTTCCTCTTTGGGGGTCTTCTCTTTCAGCCACTTTCACTGGAATATCTGAAGACCTGGATGGGGGATTGGTGGAACCGGGCTGACCCCCGGCTTCTCTATTACTTTAAATATTATAATCAGGATAAACTCTGCCGGGAGATGCCGGAGGTGATACTTCTCTCCCGGGTTCTCCCCGCCAGAGTTAATCAGTATTATGCCGATCTTGCTGATCTGGTGGTTAAGAAGGTAAACGGAATCAGGATACTATCTCTTAATGATCTGGTTGGAGCTTTCGAAGCTCAGACCGGTCCTTATCATGTTATTGAGTTTGATGGCGATCTTCCTCCCTGTGTTCTAAATGCCGAAGATGTTAATAGGGATAATCAGCTGATTCTGAAGCAATACCGGGTTAGCCGGGATCGGTATCTATCTCCGTAGGGGTTGATTAATGAATATGAAGAATGCAAAAGAGCAAAGGGAAGACTTGACCCCTATTTTTCTTGCGCTGGTTTTTTTGCTTGTGGCTGGACCGGTTTCTGCGGGGGGGCTGGCTCTGGGGGATAATACTCCGGTTCGGCTTCATGTTACTTATCAGGAGAATAATTACTCCAGTCCCTGGAAGCAGAAGAAAGCCGGGAGCCGTTCGGGATACGGGTGCGTACTCTCTTCCGGGAGGATCTTGACCACGGCGGATATTGTGAAGGATTCGACTATGATCAAGCTGGAGAAACCCGACGGGAAGAAGTTCTACCCGGGGCGCGTTGAGGTGATCGATTATGATGTCGATCTGGCGGTGGTTTCAGTTGAAGATGAATCCTTCTTTGACGGGCTGAATTCGGTTGAGATAGATCCTGACATCCGGGTCGATCAGCCGGTTAAATTCCTGGTTATGGAGAATTCGAATAAGATTCGGGCTATCCCGGGAGAGATTGTCAAGATCTCGGTGGAGAATTATTTCCTGGGGCCGGATAAATATCTTACCTATGGTGCCGCGGTCAACTTTGAGGATCGGGGAGGGGGCTGGAGCGAGCCGGTCTTCTCTCAGGGTAAATTGATTGGGATTACGATGTCATATAGCGGGAAGGAGCAGTACGCGACCATTATCCCGGCTTCTATCATCAGCCGTTTTCTGGAGGCGGATCTTCCCGGGGGATATATTGGTTTTCCTCATCACGGGTTTGTCGGGGCCGGGGTGAGGGATCCTGTCTTTCGGGAATATCTCCATCTACCTCCCGATAGCGGAGGATTGTATATCTCTTCCATCTATCCCGATAGTTCGGCGGACGGAGTTCTTCAGGAAGGTGATGTTCTCCTCTCGGCTGCCGGGTTCCCGATCGATGTTGACGGGTATTATAAAAACCCGGATTGGGGGAGCATTGATTACCGGGATCTCTTCACCCGCTTACATTCTCCGGGAGAAGAGATTGAAGTCGAGATATTCCGGGGCGGTGAAAAACTGAAAAAGAAGATAAAGCTCTCCCGGTTCGACCGGTCAAACTATCTGATTCCTCCCTCCGGCAGTGGAGAACCGCCGGAGTATCTGATTGTCGGAGGCCTGATCTTCCAGGAGTTGACGGCTGATTACCTGAAGGAGTGGGGAGATAAGTGGCAGACCAAGGCAAACAAGAAGTTTATCTATTACTATACTTATTTCTCCCGACGGCCATCTCCGGAAAGACGGCGGATGGTTATATTGAACAAGATCCTTCCCGACCGGATTAACCTTGGTTATCAGGGGAAGGCCGACCTGGTCCTGGCCGAAGTGAACGGCCGCCCGATCTCCGTAATCGGAGACGTGAAAGAAGCGTTAAATTACCCGGAAGATGGTTTCCATCGATTTACCTTCGAAGAGTTTGACCAGGAGTTGATCCTCCCGGTCGACTCCCTCCCCGAAGCCGACCGAAGAATTGGCGAGCAATATGGAATTGAGGGGGAATAGGGGATGGGGGGACTGGAATGTCCAATATCCAATGGCCAATAACCAATCTCCAAATAATGTCACATATAAGGCACATCCCCCCGGGGTTTATCCCCGGGGAATGAAAGTTCAGTAAGCTAATCGAATGGAACAAAAACCAAAAACGGCCCCTGCCGCTTTATGCGGCAGGGGAGAAAGTTTAATATAAAAGGTAACTATTAGCCTGTGAACTTATTCACCCGTGACACAAGGTCTATGATAACCAAATCACCTTGAATTTGCTCGAATTCATACCGCACGGGGACAAGGTTTCATCATCTCAAGATATACCTTAATCCCATTTGCGACTTTAAATAACAAGTCGGATTCACGGATTTTCT
>CAKZYZ010000174.1 GCA_937885075.1 uncultured bacterium
ATATCAGTGTGACTGGAGTTCAGACGTGTGCTCTTCCGATCTGAGATACCCGGGTTTCTCGAACTGACCCGCACAGAGCCTGTAAATCGTTCGGTCGAGGAGCGGATATGTGATTTCAATGAGATTCCCGGGCAATTAAGTTCGGATGAACTTATAGGCCAGGCCTCCCGCTGCATGGATTGTGGAATCCCGTTCTGCCACAGTTTCGGGTGTCCCCTGGCTAACCGGATCCCGGATTGGAATGATATGCTCTATCAGGGCAAGTGGGAGCAGGCCCTGCGGCTGCTCCATGCCACCAATAACTTCCCGGAAATTACCGGAAGGATATGCCCGGCCCCCTGTGAGACGGCCTGCACTCTCGCGGTTGATTTTGGAGCGGTGACCATTCGCCGGATTGAACTGGAATTGGTGGAAAGAGGATGGAAAGAGGGTTGGATCAATCCGCTGCCCCCGGTCGCTCCTTCCGGCTTTCGGGCCGCGGTAATAGGCTCGGGTCCGGCGGGTCTGGCGGCGGCCCAGGAACTTGCCCGAATGGGCCATGAGGTAATTGTATTTGAGAAAGCGGAACGTCCGGGAGGTATCCTCCGTTACGGGATCCCGGATTTTAAGCTGGAGAAATTGGTCCTGGATCGGCGTCTGGAGCAACTGAAAGGAGAAGGGGTTATCTTCGAGACCGGCGTGGAAGCCGGCCTGGATCTTTCGGCCCGGTATCTTTCCCGGAGCTTTGACGCGGTTCTGATCTCCGCCGGGGCCGGTCTTCCCAGGGATCTCTCCCTCCCCGGTCGACAGTTGCCGGGAATCCATTTTGCCATGGAGTATCTATCCCACCAGAATCGATTAAATGGTGGTGAACTCACCCGACCGGACCCGGAGTTGAATGCCTCCGGCAAGAAAGTGGTGGTCCTGGGAGGGGGAGATACCGGCTCGGACTGTGTAGGTACCGCCCGCCGCCAGGGAGCGGATAGTATTATCCAGATTGAGATTATGCCCCGTCCGCCCGATCGTCGATCGCCCGATAACCCCTGGCCGACCTGGCCCAATATCTTCCGCACCTCGACTTCCCAAGAAGAAGGGTGTGAACGTATCTGGTCCACCTCGGTCCGGGAATTTATCGGTCCACCGACCGGGGTGGAGAAGCTCAGCTCTGTAAACCTTGATCGGAACTCTCCGGCTGATAAACCTTCCGCCGGTACTCAAGAGATCCCCGATTCCCGGTTTGAGCTTCCCGCTGATCTGGTTATAATCGCGGCGGGATTCACCCATACCAGAGTCGGTCCGTTAATTCAGGATATGGAATTAAAACTCAATAAAGACGGGAATATCAGCGTTGACAGTTCGTTTGCCGCCAGCCGCCGGGGAGTATTCGCGGCCGGGGACTGCGTGACCGGCGCCTCTCTGGTAGTTCACGCGATAGATCAGGGCCGCCGCTGCGCGTCTGCGGTGGATTGTTATTTGCGTAAGAGTGAGCAAGTATGAAAACAAAGTCCCCACAGGGCATAAATCAGTGACCCCGCAAAATGCCTCCGGCATCGCCGGGTAAAAATCAGGTGCTGATATAAGGGGGCGAGGTTGGGGGGTGGGGGGGACAATCATCAATCTGATGCAAAACAGTTGCGAAGCTAAGTTCCTGTTTCGGAATTCTCTCTCCCGAAATACTTCGGGATCCCGGTTTGTTTAATTGAGAATACCGGGACCGAAATTCTTCGGGATCCCGAGTTGTTTAATATTAAGTCTCGGGACAATAACCCATAAGGAAAGCAGGTAGGCAGGAGGAGAGAGTATTTTAAATTCTCCTGATTTCCTGCCTTCCTTAGAGGAAAAGTCGCCCGAACGCAGCGAGGGCTAAGTTCTTGAACATATGAAGATTATTCTCTCTATACTCGCGGCAGTTATGCTCTTCGGTTGCGCGACCTCGCCGCCGAAGAATCTGGATAATATCTGCTCGATCTTCGAGGAGAAACCGGAGTGGTACCGGGAGGCCAAAGAGTCCTACCGGAAGTGGAAGATTCCGATCCCGGTCATGATGGCCATTGTCCATCAGGAGTCACGGTTTCAGTCCGATGCCCTTCCCCCCCGGACCAAACTGCTCGGATTTATCCCCTGGACCCGTCCCTCATCCTCCTATGGTTACGGGCAGGTGCTGGAGGAGACCTGGGATGTTTATATCAGGAATACCGGGAACCGGGGGGCTGACCGGGATGATTTCGGGGACGTGATGGACTTTATCGGCTGGTACTGCGATCGGAGCCATCGGAAATGCTACATCTCCCGGAAAGACGCGTATAACCTTTATCTGGCTTACCACGAAGGGCAGAACGGGTTTAATAGCAGAACCTACCGGGGGAAGAGTTGGCTCATCCAGGTGGCCCGAAAGGTAAAACAACGGGCCATCTTATACAGCGCGCAACTGGCCCGCTGCCGGGGAAAACTGGAGGAGAAGAAAAGTTCAGGATTTCTGGGGATATTTTAAGGACAGTAATCAGTAAGTGGTAATCGGTATAAAAGAAGAGTAATCAGTAAACGGTTATCAGTTATCGGGAAAGAGCCAGCCTCACTGATTACCGATCCCCGATTACTGATAACCGTTTACTGATTACTCTTTCTTCCTAAAGCTCCAGCTCTACCAGTCGCCCTTCTTTAACCGGAAAACTGGGGACCAACTGGATTAGGGAATGCCCGAATCTGGTCTGCTGAAAACTGAGTCCGTAGTCTCCGGGTGGAACCGGGATCGGTCCCCAGTTCTTATTGACGGTTATTACTTCATCACCGCTTCCCGGATCTGTCAGAACCCAGCGGTAAGGCGGTTCCACCTCAGGGGAAGACGGGATCAGGGCTACTCCGGTGTTTAATTCTACTTCCGTTATCTCTCCCGCTTCTAACTCGACCCCGGAGGCCATAAGGACCTCATTGCTGTTGAATCACCACTGATGCCAGAGAAGTCGGTAAGTGCCCGCAGGGATCATTATCGGAGTAAAAAAAAGTTGTAAGTGCCTAAAGGATAGAAAGAAGTTGAAAGTGCCTAAAGTTGCGGCTCTCGCCTGGCTTTTCGGGCATTTCTTACCTGAGCACCCCGTCGAACGCGACAACTTTAGGCAGTTCAAACTTTAGGCACTTACAACTTCTTGCTTCCCTACCAGAGATCCTGAACTTCGACCTCGGCTCCCACCGGGGTTCTTCCGGCTATCCGCACATTCTCGTTAACCAGGTAGATAGTTACCGCGGTGAAGACGAAGAACCCGATCAGGATGGCCCAGAGTACTGCTTTTGGAATGATCATCGATGACCTCCTTATAAGTTAGCGCGGGAACCGCTAACTTACGTTAAAGATAACAGGCGTTGAAAAATAATAACGCTGAAAAAGACGTTTAAAAAGAACTTAGCCCTCGGCTTTGCCTCGGGCAACTTTTCCTCTAAGGAAAGCAGGAAATCAGGAAAATTAAAATACTCCCTCCTCCTGCCTTCCTGCTTTCCTTAGGGGTTATTAAAATTCCGAAGTAGGAACTTAGCCTCGCAGTTAATTTGAATCTGGTTCAATTCTTGCATAATATTATTTTCGAAGAAAATAATATTGAACAGATATTCTATCTCTGTCGTCTAAGAATGTACATTATAATTATAAAAAAAGTAATAGTTTATGTTTGACCGATCCATTGAGACATGATAAACAATCTGCCCTTTACTGATAATAACGCAGTGAATTGAATTGAAGAGTAATTACTGACCCGGGTTATTCCGTTTTCAGGGTAATCCGGGTTAATCACTAAAATAAGAAAGGAGAATATGATGAAGAAAGGTTTGATTTGTCTGATGTTGTTCTTTGCCGCCGGATGGATAATTTCCGGTTGCGGGGATAAAGAGCCCGAGTCGACAACCCCGACGGTAGGGGCCACGGCGATCGCTCCCGATACAATGGTGGCGAAAGTGAACGGGAAAGAGATTAACGCGGCGATGCTGAATCAGCAGCTCAACGTGATGATGCAGCAATACGCCCAGCAGGTCCCGCCCGATCAATTGAGCAAACTTAAGCCGATGCTGCGGCAGCAGGCGGTAGCAGCTCTGGTCAACCAGGAATTACTGCTGGAAGAGGCGGATAAGGAAGGGTTGACCCCGAGCAAAGAAGAGGTTGATGCCGAGATCGATAAGATCATCGCACAATTCCCTTCCCGCGAGAAGTTTGACGCTCAGTTGGCCCAGGCCGGGGTCACCACCGATGATCTTCGCAGTGATCTCAATCGTAATCTGAAGATTCGGATGCTGATTGATAAGCAGATCCCCGAGGGGGGGGAAGTGACCGACCAGGAAGTTGAGACTTTCTATACTGAAAACACCGAGCAGTTTGAGCAGCCGGAACAGGTCGAAGCCAGTCATATTCTGATCAAATTCGGACCGGAAGATACTGAAGAGCAGAAGGCGGAGAAGCGTGAGAAGCTGGCCGAGATCAAGAAACAGATCGATGAAGGTGCCGATTTTTCCGAACTGGCGACAGCCAACTCCGATGATGTAGGCAGCGCCGCCCAGGGCGGGGACCTGGGATATTTTGGACGGGGAAGAATGATCCCGGCCTTCGAGGAAGTAGCCTTCACTCTGGGAACCGGCGAGGTCAGTGATATTGTAGAGACCACGTTCGGTTATCATCTGATCAAGGTTACCGGTCATAGAGATGCCGGTGTGGTCCCGCTGGAGGAGGTTAAGGAACAGGTGACCTTATACCTCAATAATCAGAAGCAGCAGAAAGTTATTGGTGAGTACATTCAGAAGCTGAGGGAATCAGCCGTGATAGAGTACGGCCAAGACTTTCAGCCTAAGGCTCCGCCTTCGATGGGGCAGTTTCCGCCGGCCCAGCCGCCGAAGTAGTTTGGGACGGTAAGCGGTAAGCGGTAAGCAGTAAGCGGTGAGCGGTGAGCGGTGAGCGGTCGACGAGGCGCTCGGGCCTTGTTCGTACCGCTTACCGCTCACTGCTCACTGCTCACCGCTTACATTTGTTTAATTAGAATGAGAAATCAGATAGCCCAGAAGCTATTAAATAAGATCGAAAACAGAACGGCCGTAGTCGGCGTAATCGGCCTGGGCTATGTCGGCCTTCCCCTGGCGATTGAGTTTGCCCGGGTCGGTTTCCCGGTGACCGGATTTGATCTTGATGAGAAAAAAATTCGGGCGGTCAATGGTGGGCGAAGCTATATCAAGCATATCCCCCCGGCCGCGGTTCGGGAGATCTCCGGGAGAGAGAAATGTTCCGCCACCGCCGACTTCAATCTCCTCCGTAAAGCCGACTGCGTCCTGATCTGTGTTCCCACCCCGCTCACCAGCCACCAGGAACCAGATATGACCTATATCGAGGCTACTGTGGCGGTGATTGCCCGATCCCTCCGGGTTGGTCAGCTGATCATCCTGGAATCCACTACTTATCCGGGGACTACCCGGGAGATTGTCCGTCCGCCGCTGGAAGCGAAGGGACTGAAGGCGGGGAAGGATTTTTTCCTGGCATTTTCCCCGGAACGGGAAGATCCCGGCAACCCGGACTATTCCACCAGTTCCATACCCAAAGTAGTGGGGGGGATAAACCCGGCATCCCTTACGGTGGCCCGGGCGCTCTACGAAGCGATTGTCCCGGCCACCATCCCTGTCTCCAGTCCCGACGCGGCCGAAGCGACCAAGCTCCTGGAGAATATCTATCGTTCGATCAACATCGCGCTGGTCAATGAACTCAAAGTTGTCTTCGAGAAGATGGGGGTCGATATCTGGGAGGTGATCAACGCCGCCTCCTCCAAGCCCTTCGGCTTTACCCCCTTCTATCCCGGTCCGGGTCTGGGCGGACACTGTATCCCGATCGACCCATTTTATCTGACCTGGCGGGCCCGCGAGTTCGATACTCCTACCCGGTTTATTCAGTTGGCCGGCGAGATTAATACCGCGATGCCGGAGCGGGTGATCGACCGGTTGGCCGGGGCATTGAACGATGAAGAGAAGAGCCTCAAGGGAAGCCTGATTCTTCTGCTGGGGGTGGCCTATAAGAAGGATGTTGATGATATGCGTGAATCCCCGTCCCTCCGCCTGATCGAGCTTCTCCGGGAGCGGGGCGCGGAGGTGGAGTACCACGACCCCTATGTTCCGGTCCTGCCCCGGACCCGGAAGTACCGTTATCACCTGAAATCCGTCTCTCTGACCCCTTCCCGGATCCGGAAGACGTCCGCGGTCCTGATCGCTACCGAGCATACCAGTGTTAATTATCGAATGGTCGGCGAGAACGCCTCTCTGATCGTGGATACCCGCAACGCCATGGCCGCCCTCGGCCGGGTGAAGGCGCGGGTGGTGCGGGCCTGATCAGTGCTGGTGATCAGTGATCGGTAATCGGTGCGCCTCGCCCGGCCACCGATAACCGATTACCATTTACTGATTACCATCCTTCAAAATCTCCCTCAAAGCAGCGGTGGTCAATTCGTATGATCTCTCTACTTTGGCCATGAGTCCTTCTATCTCCGCAAGATTATTCTCTCTGCCTCTCTCCTCCACCTCTTTGCATAGTATACCGAGTTCTTCCGCTCCCATGCCGTAGCAAGCGCCCTTGAGACTGTGAGCCGCGGCCTCGATGCCGGTTCCATCACGTTTTCGGACGCCCTGGCGGACAGATTCTATCTGATCTTGTGAGCTCTCTAAGAAAGTCTCAATCAGTTCCCCGAAGAAGTCGTCACCCAATTCCCGCAGGGAATCGAGAGTCTCCTGGTTTAATATAGTCGGCATAGTTCATCCTCCTTACACAGATGAAAGTACACAAATTTACACAGATAGGAACACGGATGCACACAGATCGCCTGAGCACAGATGGCTTTGGATATAGTAAGTTAGCGCCGGAGGCGATAACTTATTTTCGTAGTCCGTCAATGATACGGAGCATATCATTGGCGGCAAACGGTTTTCTGAGTACCGTGAAGGGAGCGAACTCCAGGGCTTGCTCCATCAACACCGAGTCACCGAAGGCGGTAATTAGTATTACCATTATCGGGATCTCACGATCCCGGAGTATTCTGAGGAGTTCGGGGCCGCTTATCTCAGGGAGGTTAAGATCCAGGAGAAGAAGGTCCGGTATGCTATCTTCGATCAGCTCAAGTCCCTTCTGCCCGTCGGCGGCTACCCTGACGGTGTAGCCATTCTCCTCGAGAACCCGTCGACAGATTGAGGAGATGTTCTCATCATCATCTACGATCAGGATGGTCTGGATCCGGACTTCCCCCGGCGGGAGATATTTTTTAATGGTGGCGGATAGAACCGCTTGTTTGACCGGCTTGGATATGTAGTCGTCCATTCCGGCATTCAGGCATCGTTCCCTGTCTCCGTGCAGGGCATGGGCGGTCATGGCGATGATGGGGATATGATGGTTGACGGTTGACGGTTGACAGTTGACAGTTGACGGTTGACAGTTGACAGTTGACGGTTGACGGTTGACGGTTGGCTTTCGACTGAGCGCCTGATCCCCTGATCCCCTGATCTCCTGATCCCCTGATTCCCTGATCTCCTGATCTTCTGATTCTCTGATCTTCCTGGTGGCCTCGAAGCCGTCCATCACCGGCATCTGGCAGTCCATCAGGACCAGTTCATAGGGGATCAGTTCCAGGGCTTGAAGAGCCTCTTTCCCGTTGGCTACAACATCGGAGTGGTAGCCGAGCTTCTCGAGTATCCGGGTGGCAACCATCTGGTTAACCGGATTGTCCTCGACCAGGAGGATGCGGGTTGGCCCGGCGGATTTTTTTACCATCCTGGCACCCGGGGCGGAGGAAGGGATCTTCTTCCGGGTTACGACTCCGTTGACTGTCAGACCCAGAGCAACGGCCAGACGTTCAAAGAGGCGGGACGGTCGGATTGGTTTGGTCAGGTGCGCGGCAAATCCAATCTCTTTCAGACGTTTGCCGCTGCTCTGCCAGGCATCGGAACTGAGCATGACCAGGATCGTTGTCTCCCGAAGAATCGGGTCATCCTTGATTGCCTGCCCCAGGGTCTCTCCATCCATTTCGGGCATCATCATGTCTAAAAGAGCCAGGTGGAAGGGGTCACCGGCCGAGTTTGCTTCCCGGAGGAGGCGAAGGGCCTCTTTCCCACTGCCGGTGGCGGATACCCGGGCCGCTCGCTTGGTCAGGTAGGTTTTTACGATGGTTCGGTTGGTATGATTATCATCGACGACCAGTATCCGTTTCCCCTCCAGGTTGACCGTAATTCTTCGCGGCTGCTCTCCCCGTTCGGGCCGCTCTTCAAAGACAGCCGTGAACCAGAAGGTTGACCCCTTTCCTTCCTCGCTCTTCACCCCGATCTCTCCTCCCATTAATTCAGACAGCTGCCGGGCGATGGCTAACCCCAGGCCGGTTCCCCCGTACTTACGGGTGGTGGAGGCGTCAACCTGGGAGAATGATTTGAAGAGCATATCCAGCTTGTCTCCGGGGATGCCGATTCCGGTGTCGGTGACGGAGAAAAGGAGAGTTGACAGTTGACGGTTGACAGTTGACGGGGGAGGACCCCCCACTCGTCCCTTGTCCCTTTGTCCTTCGTTCTTCGTTTCTTCGCCTCCCGCCTCGACCCGGATGGCGATCTCGCCGTTCTCGGTGAACTTGATCGCGTTGTTGATCAGATTGATCAGGATCTGCCGGAGTCGACCGGGATCGCCCCGGAGGACAGTGGGGAGATCATCCGCTATCAGACACGTCAGCTCATTCCCTTTCCGTCGGGCGATCTCCGCCAGCATCTCGACCGTCTCTTCAACTACAGACCTGAGTTCAAAATCAATCATCTCCAGTTCCAGTCTCCCGGCCTCGATCTTGGAGAAGTCGAGAACATCATTGATGATCTGGAGGAGGGTATCCGCGCTGGAGCTGATCATTCCGGTGAACTCCCGCTGCTCTGTGGTCAGTTCAGTCTCCAGCAGCAGTTCGGCCATCCCGATAACCCCGTTCATGGGGGTGCGGATCTCGTGAGACATATTGGCCAGGAACTCGCTTTTGGCCCGGTTGGCTCTCTTCGCTTCGATCGCCATCCGGTTGGCCTGCTTGATCGCTTCCTGGAGTTTCGCGCTCAGGGCAAATGCCTCTTCTTTGGCCTGTTTGAGCACATCTTCTCCCCGTTTGCGCTCGGTAATATCCTGCTGGATCCCGAGTATCCGTAGGGGCTTGCCGGCCTCATCCCGTTTGGATACTCTGCCGGTTGAGTGTATCCACCGCCACTCTCCGGTCTTGGTCCGCATTCGGAACTCCGCTTCATAGCTGGATGTTTTACCGGCGAGATGATCGGTATATCTTTTCATTACCATTCTCACATCATCGGGATGGATCAGGATCGTCCAGGCATCAGTTTTTCGCTCAATCTCTTCCGGGGAATAGCCGATCATCTCGAACCACTGTCGGTTGCGGGAACTTTTCCCGGTAACGATATCTTCGTCCCACAGACCGAGATTGGTACCGGTTACGGCCAGTTCCAACCGATCCTCAATAAACTCCTGAAAACCTCTGTTAATGACACCTTTCATATTTTATTCGCCGCTCGTCTTTTTCAACCTCGGCAAAAGAATCCGGAAGGTTGTTCCTTCGCCCGGGGTGCTGTCGATATCAATATAGCCTCCAATCCTGATGATATTTCCATAGACGATGGAGAGGCCCAGTCCCGTTCCCTCTCCCTCTTTCTTGGTGGTAAAGAGCGGTTCGAAGGCATGGGCTATAGTCTCCCGGTCCATCCCGCACCCGGTGTCGCTGACCTGGATCATAATATAAGTTCCCGGCAGAAGCCGCGATTCCGGCCCGGGTTGAGGAAAAGGCAGATGAACGACCATGGTTCGTATGATGAATTTACCTCCATCCGGCATGGCATCCCACGCGTTGATGGAGAGGTTCATGATAACCTGTTCCAGTTCTCCCGGATAGGCCATGACCAGGGTTGACTCTGAAGTCAGTTCATCTTTGAGAACAATATTTTTTCTGACTAAACGGTCCAGCATCTGCCGCATATTTGAGATCAGGATGTTACAGTCCACTTCCTGCAGCTTTACTTCCCGCTTACGGCTGAAAGAGGATAGTTGTCTGGTGAGAGTGATGGCCCGGGTGACAGATTTCATGACCCCTTCAAGATCGGGATGCGCCGGGGAGTCCTCCGGGATCTGAGTAAGAGCGAGTTCCGCGTAACTCCCGATAGCGGTCATTATATTATTGAAATCATGCGCGATGCCGCCGGCCAGGGCTCCCAGGGACTCCATCTTCTGGAGTTGGCGGACCTGTGTCTCTGCCTCTCTGGTTCGATTGCGCTGCTTGAGATGATCCAGAACGGAGCGAATTGTGGCCGGGAGGCGCCCGAAGTGTTTGGGAGACTTGAGGACATAGTCATCAAGCCCCGCTTTCATCGACTCCACCGCCACCTCCTCGGTCCCGGTGCCGGTGAACATGATCACCGGGCAGTCGGGAAACCGGTCCTTGATCGCCCGCAGGTTCTTGATCCCGGTCGTCCAGTAGAGGTGGTAATCGGTGATTACCAGATCAAAATTATGTTCATCCAGAGCCTTTTTTAGTTCATCAGCATTGATAATCTCCTCCACCACCACCTCCGGAAAGTCCTTCTTTAAGGCCCTGATCACCAGCGTCCGGTCATTCGGATCATCATCGATCAGCATGATCCGTAAGGGCACGGAGGGCTGTTTATCTCTGGAGTTCTCTTGTGTCTCGTTCATAGAACTTAGCCCTCGGCTTCGCCTCGGGCAACTTTTCCTCTAAGGAAAGCAGGAAAGCAGGAAAATTAAAATACTCACTCCTCCTGCCTTCCTGCTTTCCTTAGGGGTTATTGAAATTCCGAAACAGGAACTTAACCCCTGAGTTATTAAAGTACTTTATTGCAGTGTGGTTGTCGATAATGAAATCCTATTTCCAACCTCTTCCGCCGCCGCGTAAGGTAATATAAGTCGGGTCCCATTACGAAATCGCTGACTGTCGAGATTAACTAAAAATCCAACTGATTCCGGGTAATCTTTTTTAAAGAGGCGCAATGAAGCAAAATCCCGGTTCTTGAGAATTTTTTTATATTTAACTTCAATCGCGGTAATCCTGCCTTTATCCTTTAAAATGAAATCAATTTCATTAGCGTTTTTTTCCTGCCAATAGTTCACCCCGTCAAGTGCCCATCCATTCTTAATCAACTCGGTTAGAATAAAGGTCTCAAATAGAAAGGATGTGTCTTTTCTCAATTCCAGAGGATTAAAATTGTTAATAAAAAAATTGACTACTCCGGGATCCAGAAAATATATCTTCGGGATCTTGGTCAATTCCTTGTTCCTGTTGGTAAAATATGGCCTGACCTCCATGATCAAAAATGTTTCTTTCAATAATTGGATGTAGTGCTTTACTGTTTTATGAGAGAAACCTACAAACTGAGATATATTGGAATATTGTATTTTTTTGGCATTATTTACTGCTAAATACTGGATCAATTGTTTGGTCTGGTATATTTCTTCTGCTTTTTAATCGTCCTGGCCCCCCTGACATTTATTTCGGGGTCCCTAAATCGTCTTGTCTATTAGTGGAAATTGGATATTCGTTCTTTTATTTGTCCATCGTCCCTTCATCCTTTGTCCTTTTAGCCTCCGGAAGTTCAATCCAGAACGTGCTCCCTTTCCCCAGCTCCGACTCAAAACCAACCTCTCCCCCCATCTTCTCCACCCCTCTCCGGACTATTGCCAGTCCGATCCCGGTTCCGGGGTAGGTCTCGATCCCGTGGAGGCGCTCGAAGACGTGGTAGACGCGCTCCCGATCCTCTTCTTTGATACCGATCCCGTTATCTTCCACAAGGAGACGTACCTTTCCATTTTCTATCTGTGTTCCAATTTTTATCTGGGGCACTTCTCCGGGAGCGACAAACATAACCGCGTTCGAGATCAGGTTTGTTACCACATGGAGCAGAATGGAGCGGTTGGCCAGAACTATAGGGAGAGATTCCTCTATGTCAATCCGGGCTTTCTTCTCCGTTATACTACGCTCCAGATCGCCCATGGCCTGGTCAATTAACCGGGAGAGCTCAATCGGCTTCACCCGGATCTCAATCTGGCTCAAGCGGCTGTAGGAGAGGAGATCGTCGATCAGACCCTCCATCCTCCGGCAGACACCGGTAATCCTTCCCGCGTACTCCCGGCCATCGTCCTCCAGCCGGTCACCATAATCCTCCATCACCGCGTCTATATACCCCTCAATCGCCCGGAGGGGAGCCTTCAGATCGTGGGCGGCGGTATAGGCAAACGCCTCCAGCTCAACATTGGCATTCTGTAATTTTCGGGCGGTAGCCTCGAGTTTGCGGTTTGCCATCTGGGCGTCTTCGGTCAGGTTGATTACCCCCCGGTTAAGGAGGTCCGCCTGCCGGACCCGTTTTTCCAGCTCCGCGGTCCGTGCTTTAACCGTTTCTTCGAGATGATCGCGGTGCTCCTTCAGCAACTCTTCTACCTGGTTCCTTTCAGTAACATCACGGATCAGACCGTAATAGGAGACCAGGTTCCCGGAATCGTCATAAGTGGGGGATAGCGTGGCCGAAAACCACCGGATCTCCCCATCTTTTCGCTTGATCCGGTATTCGAACTCCCCCGGAGTATCTCCGGCCCAGAGGCCGGAGAACTGCTCCCGGATGATTTTCCGGTCCTCCTCCGGCACCATATCGTACCAGAGATTGATATCCTTCTCCAACTCTTCCGGGGTATATCCGGTCATGGGCAGGCAGGTGGGGCTGTAAACGGTCCGGACCGGTTGACCATCCTTTAGGAAGGCAGTGAAGATGTAGCTGTTCGCCGACTCGACCAGCTGGCGGTAACGGTCTTCACTCTCTTCCCGGGCCGTCGCCGCCTTTCTCCCGATTTCCTGATCGCGGAGTAGCAGGCCCAGCAGAAGAGTCCCGACCGGTAAAATCAGGAGCACCGGCAGGGTGATCCGGTGCAGGGCTTTAAAAGCCAGGTCGCCGGGAAGGGTCAGCACCCATAAGAGCATAAAGAGATGGACCAGAAAGCCGAAGCCCAGCAGACCGGGAAGATTGAAAGTCCGGGGACGGTTCAACCGGAGATAGTAATAGGCCGTTCCCAGCACCGCTGAGGTGATGATCACACCGACGCCGGTCAGCGCCCCGCCGCCGCCCATAGCGAGGCGATACCCCGAAGCGAGCAGGGCGGCTACCGCCGCGGGGAGCGGTCCGCCGAAGAGACCCGCCAGGCTGATCACGACCGAGCGCCCGTCGAAGAAGAGATCGGAAGAGCACACGTCTGAACTCCAGTCACACTGATATATC
This sequence comes from uncultured bacterium, assembly GCA_937885075.1. Lineage (GTDB taxonomy): Bacteria > Auribacterota > Erginobacteria > Erginobacterales > Erginobacteraceae > CAKZYZ01. The sequence continues at coordinate 13,279 of CAKZYZ010000174.1, forward strand.
TCGTATGCCGTCTTCTGCTTGAAAAAAAAAACCTTCTTCTTTTCTCTTTTTTCTCTTCTACATGTCTGCTGCTCTGTGTCTCTAATTTCTTTCCCGCACTATTACTCCCTCCTACATTATCTTTCCACTCTCCATCC
>CAKZYZ010000175.1 GCA_937885075.1 uncultured bacterium
ACGTGTATCTGGTTGTTAGTATCTGGTTATCCTGTGTGGTTATATCTGTCTTGTTTGTTTTTTTTTTTTGTTCTCTGTCTTTTTTTTTTTTTTTTTTTTCAAGCAGAAGACGGCATACGAGATATATCAGTGTGACTGGAGTTCAGACGTGTGCTCTTCCGATCTCGTCTGGATCTTTCGTCCCCTGGCCGGTCTGGAGTTTCCGGAGGCCGCCCGGGTCTGGCTCCTGATCAATGCCGCGCTGGCCCTAATTTGTATCTGGCTGCTCTGGCGGGCGCGCCCTGCCCTTATCCCGTAATTAAAGCTGGACAAAATTATGTTGGTCGCCTATATTGGCGACATGAAAACACAAAATCAGATCAAAAGGAATCTTAGCAGACCCGATGTCATTAAGGATATCAAAAAAATACTGTCTGCCAATGAAGGGCTGAATCAACATCAGTTAGCTAAAATCTTATGCCGGGAGTATGACTTCTATGATGCCCGGGGCAAGGCGCAGTTGGGTAGTTGTACGAAGGCGCTCAAGGACTTGGAACGACAGGGCCTTCTAACTCTACCAGCTCCACTGAGGAAGACGACAGGAGAGTGGTCTCCCCGGCGGTTAGATAAAGCCGTTCCCGAGGCTAAAGATGTTCCGGATGAAGTGACCGCGATCCAGGACCTCCGATTGGTTCGTGTGCAAGACGAGAAGCAGATGCGGGTCTGGAATGAGCTGATTATTCGGGAGCATCCGCAAGGGCATCGTCCCCTGGTGGGCCGCCAGTTGCGATATCTGATCAAGTCCGAACATGGATGGCTGGGGGCAATAGGTTTTGCCGCCGCGGCGCTTCATTTGAAGGATCGGGATCAATGGATCGGCTGGGATTGGGAGATAAGACGGTCCTATCTGGAACGAATAGTCGGCTTAAGTCGATTCTTGATCCGCAATCAGGTTCATTGCCAAAATCTGGCGTCTTGCGTATTGGCTATGTGTATAAAGGATATGACTACCGACTTTGAAAAGATGTACGGGTATCAACCGTGGTTATTGGAGAGTTTTGTCGATATCAGTCGTTATACCGGTACCTGCTATCGGGCTGCCAACTGGTTGCGTATCGGCCAAACACAAGGCCGGGGCCGGCAAGATCGAAAGCTGGAACGGAGAGAGACGGTAAAAGATATTTATGTCTATGTTCTGGAAGATAACTTTCGCCAAAAGATGGGGTTGCCTGAAGATGCAGGCAGAACACCGCTTCGTCCGGAAGCCGGCTTAGACGATAATTGCTGGGCAGAGAATGAGTTTGGAGGTGCCCCGATAGGGGACAATCGTTTGAGTAATAGGCTGGTGGATATTGCTCAGACCAAGGGGCAAAATCCGGGGGCGTCCTGGCTGGCGGCCTGCCGGGGAAACAAGGCTGCGGCCAAGGGATACTATAGATTCATTGAACATCCCGATGAGGAAGCAATGACGATGGAGAATATACTCAAGCCACACCGGGAACGTACGATAAGGCGTATGGAGGGACAGCAAACCGTGTTGTGTATTCAGGATACCACCAGTCTTAACTATACGGAGTTACAGCAGTGTGAAGGTTTGGGAGTAATCGGCAAAAATAATACCAGCACCGAGAATAGAGGATTACGCTTACATTCGACCATGGCTATTACTACTGATGGGTTACCACTGGGAATTCTGCGTGGACAATGTTATGCCCCGGAACTGAAGCCTGAGCGAAAGGGTAAGGATCGTCGTACTATTCCAATTGAAGAAAAGGAGACCTTCCGCTGGATTGAGGGATTGAGAGATTGCATGGAGGTGATCAAAGATATGCCGAGCACCTCAGGGGTTGCGGTAATGGATCGGGAGGGGGATTTCTTCGAGTTGTTTGATGAATGGCGCCAAAACCCTCGTGTCGATCTACTTATACGAGCGCAACATGATAGGCGCACGGGTGAAGATTTGAGTTTGTTTGAAATGGTTGAACAATCGCCGATTCAATTTCGGTTACGAATTGATATTCCCCGCTATAGCGCTCGAAGAAAAAAAGCCGGGCGTTCAGCTCGGAAGAAAAGTTCGGCGCGGCAAGCCGAAGTAGCTGTTCGTTATACTTCAGCCAATCTTCTCCCCCCTCGTTGGGGATTGAACAGTGGCAAAGCCCCGGTTCCGGTGTGGTTTATTCACATTGTTGAAGAGGATCCACCAAAAGGAATACAGCCGCTCGAATGGCGTTTAATCACCACCATCGAGATAGATTCAGAGGAAAAAGCAATCCAATGTCTTCGCTGGTATCGACTGAGATGGCGAATTGAAGACTGGCACCGGGTGTTAAAAACAGGATGCAAGATCGAACGGTTAGCACACAAAACAGCCGAACGCTTAAAGAGGGCTATCGCGATAAACATGGTGATAGCCTGGCGCATTATGATGATGACATTGTTAGGCAGAGAAGTCCCGGACCTCCCGGCAGAGGTTCTGTTTTCGGACATCGAGATCGAGGTCTTACAACGGCATGCACTTAAAAAAAAACAGAAAAAACCATCATCACTCGGTGATGCGGTGATTTTGTTAGGCCGACTTGGTGGATACCTGGGGAGAGGCAAGGACCCCCCGCCGGGTCACGAGGTCATATGGAAAGGTTATTCGCAATTGCAAACAATGTGTATGGGGTTTTTGTTGGCGGATGATAGAACTCTACCAGTTTATTTTACGGGATAAGGGCAGCGTTTATCGGGGTGGAGACATGACTGAAAACTAAAACGGAAATCCCCCCCCTCCCCTAACCCCTCCCCCCCGCGCCCCGCCCGGGGGGGGGGGGGACGCGGGTGGGGTGGTGGGGTTGTTGTTGGTTGTCATTCCGCGTTCCACCGACACAGGGTCGGTGGTGACGTCCCGCGTTAAAAGCGAGCCGGTTGTCCCGGTT
>CAKZYZ010000176.1 GCA_937885075.1 uncultured bacterium
TCGGCATTACCTTAACAAAGAGGGGAAGAAGAGAATCCCAATTCTTCCTGATCCAATCCGCCCGGCCGCTGCCGGTATACCGATAATGTTTATCAATCAGAGACCGGAGCCGATCGCGATCAGGCTTCCGCCAGACAGTCTCCAGGTCAACCATATCAAGATTACAGCGGGTATCGAAGAGTTCCGATTCATCAAAGACATAGGCGACTCCACCGCTCATTCCGGCCGCGAAGTTGTTTCCGGTCCGCCCGAGAACCACAACCACTCCGCCTGTCATATACTCACATCCATGATCTCCCACCCCTTCCACAACCGTGATAGCGCCGCTGTTACGAACCCCGAAACGTTCACCGGCAGTACCGTCCAGATAAAGCTCGCCCCCGGTCGCGCCATAAAGAATAGTATTTCCGGCGATAACATTTTCGTGAGGATAAAACCGGGCGGACGGATGAGGAGTAATGATGATCCTGCCTCCCGACATCCCCTTCCCCACATAATCGTTAGCCTCTCCGGCCAGACGAAGCGTTATCCCCGGGACTAAAAAAGCGCCGAAACTCTGGCCGGCCGAACCGGAAAGATTAATCCGGATCGTATCTTCCTTGAGCCTCTCCGCTCCATATTTACTGATGATCTTGCCGCTGAGCCGGCTCCCGACCGCTCGATGAATATTTCTAACCGGGAGGCTGATCTCCACCGGTTCCCCCCGGTCCAGGGCCGGGCCTGACCACTTTATCAGTTGCTCGTCAAAGAGATACCCGATCGGATCGGGAGCGGAGAGGCAGCGATGAGGAGTTCCGTTATTGGCTGGAGCTGCCAGTAGTCCGGAAAGATCAATCCCTCTGGTCTTATAGTGATCGTCCGCCCTCTGAAACTCGAGCCGGTCAATCCTGCCGATCATCTCATCCATGGATTTAAATCCCAGACCAGCCATGATCTCCCGAATCTCCCGGGCCAGAAAACGGAAGAAACGTTCCACATGCTCGGGGCGCCCCTTAAAGCGGGACCGGAGTTCCGGATCCTGCGTGGCAATCCCCATCGGACAGGTGTTGAGATGACATTTGCGGACCAGGGCGCAGCCGAGTGAGACCAGAACCGTGGTTCCAAAACAAAACTCTTCCGCCCCCATCAAAGCGGCGATCACCACGTCTCGTCCGGTTTTCAACTGACCGTCAACCTGGACCCGAATTCTCCCCCGGAGTCGGTTATGGACCAGAGCCTGCTGGGTCTCGGCCAGACCCAGTTCCCAGGGCAATCCCGCGTGCCTGATTGAGGTAAGGGGAGAAGCGCCGGTGCCTCCGTCGTATCCGGCCACGATCACGGTATCGGCCCGGGCCTTGGCCACACCGGCCGCCACGGTACCCACTCCGGTCTCGGATACCAGTTTCACCGACACTCGAGCCGCGGGATTGATCGCCTTCAGATCGAAGATGAGCTGGGCGAGATCTTCGATCGAATAGATGTCATGGTGGGGGGGTGGGGAGATAAGGGTCACCCCGGGAGTGGTATGCCGGACCCGGGCGATCTCGGCGCTCACCTTATGGCCGGGGAGCTGGCCGCCCTCCCCCGGTTTTGCCCCCTGGGCGATTTTGATCTGCAGTTCATCCGCGTCCACCAGATAAGCCGGCGTAACACCGAAGCGCCCGCTCGCGACCTGCTTGATCCGGGATGATCTGTCATCGCCATTAGGAAGAACGCGGTATCGCTCCGGATCCTCTCCTCCCTCCCCGGAATTCGAGCGCGCTCCCAGGCGATTCATGGCGATAGCGATTGTTTCATGGGCTTCTTTTCCCAGCGATCCAAATGACATGGCGGCGCTGACAAAACGCGCCAGAATAGACTCTTCCGTCTCAACTTCATCCAGAGAGAGAGAGCTTTCGGATTTAAGCCGGAAGAGGCTTCGGATAGTAGCGTGATAGGCGGATTGATCGTTAATCAGATCGGTATATTCCTTGAAATCTCCGTAACTATCACCCCGGACCGCCTGCTGGAGCTTACTCACACTCTCCGGAGTCCAGAGATGCTTCTCTCCGGGTTTTCGGAGGCGATAACTTCCTCCGGATTGGAGGAGAGGATCAGGATCTCCTGAAATCGGAAATCCGCGCCGGTGACGGGAGATCACCTCAAGAGCAATCTCGGAGAGCCCCAGGCCGCCGATACAGGATACAGTTCCTGCAAAATACCGGCCGATCACTTCTTTATTCAGCCCGATCGCTTCGAAGATCTGGGCCCCGAAGTAGCTCCGGATAGTGGAGATCCCCATCCGGCTGAATGTCTTCAACAGTCCTTTCTTGACCGCGGTGATATAGGCGTCCATCGCTTCTTCCGCCGGGAGTGGCCGTTCCAGCAGGCCTTCATCAGCCAGTTTCCTTACCGCGGAGAAGGTCAGGTAGGGGCAGATCGCGTTGGCGCCGTATCCGATCAGGAGAGCAAAATGCATCACCTCCCTGACCTCACCGGTCTCAACCACTATCCCCACCCGGGAACGGAGTCCCCGCCGGACCAGATAGTGGTGAAGACCGGAAGTTGCCAGTAAGGATGGAATGGCGGGGCGTTCGCTCTCAATATTTCGATCGGTCAGGATAATGATGTCCGTCCCGTCCCGGATCAGTTCCTCAGCCCGTTTAAAGATCCCGGAGAGCCCCGATTCCAGACTCTCTCCCGGATTACCGGCGGCGGAGAAAAGCATATCAATCTCCGCCGGTTTGATCTCGGGATGGCGGGCCTGGCGGAGCAGGGCCATATCCTCAGGGGTAAGGATCGGATGACTGAGCTTGAGACGGCGGCAATGACGGGGGGTCTCATCCAGAAGATTGGATTCGCGGCCAACCCAGCTCATCAAGGACATTACCAGCTCTTCCCGGAGAGGGTCGATCGCCGGATTGGTAACCTGGGCAAAGAGCTGTTTAAAATATGAGAAGAGCAGCTGGGGTTCGTGAGAAAAGACCGCCAGGGCCGCGTCATGACCCATCGAACCGATTGCCTCCTGCCCCCGGGACGCCATCGGGCCGATAATCAGTTTAAATTCTTCATCGGTATATCCAAACGCCTGAAATCGTCGAAGGAGGGTTGTCGAATCCAGGTCGGGGACTCCGGCCGGGGTGAGCAGTCCTCTCAACTCTATCTGATTCTTACTTATCCAGCGGCGATACGGACGACGGCGCGAAATCCGGGCTTTGATCTCGTTATCGGGAACTATCCGCTTCTCTTCCAGATCAACCAGAAACATCTTCCCGGGCTGGAGACGGCCCCGACTGAGAATATTGGCCGGTTCAATCTCCAGGACCCCCGCCTCCGAGGCCATAACCACCAGCCCATCACGGGTTATCGTATAGCGGGCCGGTCGGAGGCCGTTCCGATCAAGAGTAGCCCCCAGATATCGTCCGTCGCAGAATACCATCGCGGCCGGACCATCCCAGGGTTCCATGATGGCGGAGTGATACTCATAGAAAGCGCGCTTGGCTTCGCTCATATGATATTTACTGCCCCAGGCCTCCGGGATCATCATCATAACTCCGTGAGGGAGATCGCGGCCGGTCATCACCAGCAATTCCAGGACATTATCGAAGATGGCCGAATCGCTCCCCCCCGCCGCTATGATCGGTAGGAGCTTATTAAGACCGGCGCCGAAGAGATCGGAGGAAAGATCCGGTTCCCGTGACTCCATCCGGTTTATATTGCCCGGAAGAGTATTGATCTCTCCGTTATGGGCCGCGTATCTGAATGGCTGGGCCAGTCTCCAGGTGGGTAGAGTATTGGTGCTATAGCGCTGATGAACAACGGCGAAAGAGGAGGCAAAACGCTCGTCCATCAGATCAGGGAAGAATAGCGCGATCTGGGAAGCGGTGAACATACCCTTATAGACAATGGTCACGGGCGAGAGGCTGCAGATATAAAATAGATCACCGCCCTCGCCGATCCGGCCCGGGATCTCTTTCTCGGCTCGGCGGCGAATGAGATAAAGCGCGCGCGAAAAAGCGCCGGAGTCTAAGCCCGAACCGGCAATGGCAATCTGGGCAATCCGGGGACAGGTGGAACGGGATAGTTCACCGAGGCAATCCGGGAAGACCGGGACCTCCCTCCAACCCAGCGGACGGCAGCCTTCCTCCTCCGCAATCCTTTCGATGAGCCCGCGGCACTCCTGGGCCAGCCCGGGATCGGAGGGCAGGAAGAGCATCCCGACCGCGTACTCTCCCGATTCCGGCAGATCTACCCCGAGATGACTGAACTCGGCGCGGAAAAATATATCCGGGATACCGATTAGCAGCCCGGCCCCGTCCCCGGTATTCTTGTCGGCTCCGATCGCGCCCCGATGCTCGAGGTTGACCAGGACCGTGAGCGCGTCCCGGATCAGGGAGTGGTCCGGCTTGCCGTCCAGCCGGGCGACAAAGCCGACCCCGCAGCTATCCTGTTCGCGGGTAGGATCATAAATCATATTATTGCCTTTTTCCCGCATAGACCGAAATATCTATCCAGATCAAATTCTAAAAATATATCCTATCTCAACAAAGACAATTAACTAGAACTTAGCGCCTTCGGCGCAATCTCGTAGTGCAGGACTTCAGTCCTGCCCAACGAAGGCAGGACTGAAGTCCTGCACTACGAACTTATTGAAATTCCGAAGCAGGAGCTTGACCCTCGGCCGGCCCGGGGGCAAATTCTCCTCTAAGGAAAGCAGGAAATCAGGAAAATTAGAAATACTCTCTCCTCCTGCCTTCCTGCTTTCCTCAGGGGTTATTATCCCGAGACATGAACCTATAAGATCGGCAGATATTTCTCCAGTTCGTAGCGGGAGACATGGATCCGATAATTGTCCCACTCAATCTCTTTGTTCCGAACAAACTGTTCGAACATATGATCTCCCATGGTCTCTCTTACCAGATCACTCTTCTTTACCTCAGAGATCGCGGCGTAGAGATTGCCGGGCAGTTCGATGATTCCCCGTCTCTCCTTCTCTTCCGATGTCATCTGGAAGATATTTTCCTCGATAGGATCGGGGAGATCATAATTACCCTCTATCCCGGCCAGACCGGCGGAGAGCAGTACCGCGAAGGCCAGGTAAGGGTTGCAGGCCGGGTCCGGCGCCCGGAACTCAAAACGTGTCGCCATCTCCTTACCGGGCTGATAGAGCGGCACCCGGATCATAGTCGACCGGTTCTTCCGGGCCCACGAGTTATAAACCGGAGCTTCATAGCCGGGAACCAGCCTCTTGTAGGAATTAACCCACTGGTCCGTTACCGCGATGAGCTCAGCGGCATGTTTCATTATCCCGGCAATAAAACGCTTCGCGACATCCGAGAGATTATATTCGTCATCCGGGTCGAAGAACGCGTTGGTCCCCTCCCGCAGAAGAGACTGATGGACATGCATCCCGCTCCCGTTCTCGGTCAAAATCGGCTTGGGCATAAAGGTCGCGTAGACACCATTGCGGCGGGCAACCTCTTTTGTCACAAAGCGCAGGGTCATCACATCATCAGCCATGGCCATGGCTTCGCGGTGCCTGAGATCAACCTCATGCTGACTGGGGGCAACCTCGTGATGGGTACATTCCACCATCATCCCCATCGCCTCCAGCGCCTGAGCAGTCTCTCTCCGGAGATCCGTACCGAGATCCGGAGGCATTAGATCGAAGTACCCGCTCTTATCCAAAAGCTCAGGCCACTGGTCATTCTTGAAGTAGAAAAATTCCATCTCGGGGCCAACATTGAATGTATAGCCCATCCCGGCGGCTTTCGCGAGCGCCCGCTTGAGAACATAGCGGGGATCACCGGGATAGGGGTTCCCGTAGGGATCCTGTATATCGCAGATCAGCCGGGCGACCTGACCCTCGGGCGAGGTCCAGGGAAGAATCTGAAAGGTCGCGGTATCCGGCATCGCGATCACGTCGCTCTCCTCAATCCGGGCGAATCCTTCAATCGAAGACCCGTCAAACCCGATCCCATCTTCCAGCGCTCCCGCCAGTTCTGAATCAGAGATTTCCATACTCTTCAATCGTCCCAGAATATCGGCAAACCAGAGCTGGATATGACGGATATTCTTCTCTTTTACCGTATCTAAAATTTTCTTCTTCACCGCGTCCATCTTATCCCTCCTTTAGAACTTAACTTCGCAACTTTTTTGCCACCAAGACACTAAGACACAAAGAAAATATTTGAAGGAATAATACCTGCATTTTCCTTGTTTTTCTTAGTGTCTTTGTGCCTTTGTGGCAGATTTATTGAAATTCCGAATCATTGAGTTAGCGGTTACGGCGCTAACTTAATGAAAAAGCACCTGATTAACATCTTCGGATAAATCAATACCAAACAATATTATCTTGATTATTTTATTATGAAATGAAATATTTACCATAATCATATAAAAAATTATCATAATTATTAATCGATGAAACCTTTTTCTGTTCGATAGTCTGTTCGTTCAGGGAACCATTTAACCGGGAGTAAAACAATGAGAAAGTTGGTCGGGCTGTTTATAGTAACTTTTACCGTTCTTATGATATCCGCGCTACCGCGAGCGGAAGCAATTGGGATTGAAGGACATTATCTGCACGCCTTCGCTTTTCAGGATAACGACCTCAAAGATACTTCGGGGTGGGGCGGATCACTAATCTTTCCACTGGTCGCCGGGGTTAAAATCGATCTGGGCGGTGATTGGCTTCAGCCCGAGATCAAGAATTCCGGCAATGCGAAGATTACCATGATTCCAGTTACCGCGGTCCTGCGGGCGGGAATTGACCTGGAGTTAGTCTATCTCTACGCCGGCGCCGGGATCGGCTACAGCTTTAATGATTCAGAAACCCCGGAGAGCATGAAAGCTGCCGGTCTTAAAGCGGATCTGAATGATGAAGTATTTTACTGCGGACTTCTCGGCCTGGAAGTGGGGTTGGTCGACACCCTGGCGGTTCGGGGAGAGTTCCGTTACAATCTGATGCGTCCCGATTTTAAAGTCACCGGCCCCGGGGTTTCGGAGAAAGATGAAATCAAAGCCGATCATATGCAGATCAGGCTGGGTCTGGCGCTAGGGTTTTAAATAATTTAGTGCCTCCGGCACTAAATTAGTCTTGAACCAGGACCAACATAATTTTATCAGACCAGCGCCCCCGGATATTTTATTAGTACACCAATCACGATCCCGAAGGATTTCGGTCCCGAGACTTAATGTGAAACCACTCGGGATCCCGAAGGATTTCGGGAGAGAGATAAATTTAAAGCAGAAAATTTAATTGACCAGGTTGATCAACTTCCCATCGGAGAAGGTGAGTATTACTATCCCTTCGGTAAACCTTCCTATCGGGGTATAGTAAGACCAGATCTCCTGATTCTGTTTCTCATTCTTAGTCAGGGAAAAAGTCTCCCGCTCCGGGTCTCCCCAGGCGGCCTTGACATCTTCCCGATTCATCCCCTTGGCAATCTCTCCTTTTAAGATGGACGAGGAGATATCGGCCGATAGATCGGTATGCTCATCCACATAATCCTGCCGACGCCCCTGGGGGGTGACACAGGCCTGTAATATAAATATTGAAATAACTATCGCGATCAGGCAATACTTTCTCATAGTCAAACTCCTTTATCATTCGGGGCAATAAATTTTCCCAAATAATCCGGGCGATTTATTTCGCATAACTAAAGAATATACCGATCTAATCGCAATCAATCAATATAATATGATTTATTGACAAACCACCATCATCCCGGATCATAAGATTTCAACCTTATCTTAATAAATATATCAGGTAAAACCAAACAAACGGCGTTAACTTTACTGCACTTCCAATAAATTAGCGCCTGCGGCGCAACTTCGTAGTGCAGGACTTCAGTCCTGCCTTCGTTGGGCAGGACTGAAGTCCTGCACTACGAGCTTATTGAAATTCCGAAGCAGTAAGTTAGCGCCAGAGGCGATAACTTAAATGTTTTTAGATATCGTAAAGAAAAGAAGAAGCGTCCGGAAGTATCAGGACCGCCCGGTGGAGAAGGAGAAGATCGATCTCTGCCTGGAAGCAGCCCGCTTAGCTCCCTCTGCCTGTAACGCGCAACCCTGGAAGTTTATCGTCTTCGAGAAGCTGGAAGCTAAAGAACAGCTTTGCCGGGCGGCATTTTCCGGCATCTACAAAAATAGCGCATTCGCGGGAAAGGCGCCGGTAATCATAGTGGCTCTGAACACAAAAGGGAAACGTCTCCCCTCTCTGGCGGGTCGATTCCAGGGAAAACACTATCCCCTGATCGACCTGGGAATTGCCGGAGAACACCTGGTCCTTCAGGCAACGGAACTGGGGTTGGGAACCTGCTGGGTGGGCTGGTTTAACGGGAGAGGAGTCAGCGAACTATTGGGATTATCCCGGCACGAGAATCCGGTCGCCCTGATTCCGATCGGTTACCCGGCGGATACAAGGGGGCGATCCGCCTCCAGGAAAGTTCTGGAAGAGATCGCAGTTTGGGGTTGGGGGAGTGGGGGATAAAAAGAGAATATCCAATTTCTAATTTTAATAGACAAGACGATTTAGGGACAGGACGATTAAAAAACAAAAAAAATTAAGGCAGGACGATTACAGGCAGAACTATTAAAAAGCAAAAACAATTAAAGGCCGAGGCGAGGCTAATAGTCCTGACTGCAATGGTCCTGTCAAAAAAGGGGGCGAGGTGGTGGGCAATCTTTCTGACCGCAATCATCCTGTCATAAAAAAGGGGTGAGGTAGGGGCCAATAGTCCTGCCTGTAATAGTCCTGCTATAAAAGGGGGCGAGGTAGTTTTATTGTCCCGCATATAATACTTCTCCGCGGGACAATAAACCACTGTCTCTATTCTCCCCCCTGATCATCACCCAATTCATCCAATTTCGGCGCTCCGGCAGGCTTCTTCTCCCGGGGAAACAACGCGAAGAGAAGAACCAGGAGAATCAAGGCACCGACAGCGTCGGAGATCCACCAGGTTTTGTAAATTTCCAGATGCAGACCCTGCCAGACCGCAGCCACGATCCAGAGGACGGATCCAATCATAACCACCCTGATAAAGGGGCGCATCCGCAATGGATTAATCGCGGAATAGAGAAACAGCAACCCCGTACCGATAGCAAAGATCGCGTAACCGCTGAAGATATACTTTACGACATCCTTTACAGCCCTATCCTCCGGGGCGCCTGATCTTATAAATGCCTGCACAGGCCCTTCCGGAATAAGGTTGTCGATAACGAACGCATCCACTTCCGCCATCTCCGGACAAGAATGCAAGACAAGCGTACCCGCGGCAGCCAGACATATAAATCCCAAGATTATCGCCAATAACCTGAATCCAAACATAACTCCCTCCTTAATCGCCTTGGGCGATTAAATTGTTGTTCTTCAAGATTGATTATTTTATTTCTGTTTCTTCGGTTTCTCTATCAGGGTCAGACGGACTGTAACATAATCACAGGGCCCGACTTCCGGAGAGTCCACTTTTCCCAGGGATTTCAGTTTTTCCAGAAACGATGGATAGGTCCGGGAATCGAAGACCAGGGTCTTCTCATTCGGCCCCATATTCTCAAAACCCTTGATCGGGTGGTTGATGACCTGGCCCGATGAAGCCCGGGCAACCTCTACCGCCTTATCCAACCCGGTCGGAATATCTTCCACATAGAGTTTAATATGCTGATCCCGGAAAGCTTTATAACCGGCCGGGAGGGGTTCCGCCGGGCGGCCGGAGAGACTATCATCATCCGGGGCCGAACCTTTTTTGTCACTCGCCGGTTCCTCCAGAATTAATACCGACCCGCTCTTGGCCTGCCTAAGGTGGATATCTCCGACATCAGTTTTAACTGCCGATTTCGATTCAGGCGGTGAAGAGACTGCCCCATCCTCCTGCTTGCCGCACCCCCCACCTAAAACAAGCGCCAGGGTGGGAATTCCCCAGAGCGCCAGAGTCTTTACTCTATTTAAATCCATATTCTTCCCTCCTATAATTTTTTCTCCGAAAAAATTATAATGTTTTTTGTTCTATGTTAATATGTGGTTAGAAAACAATAACCTTAGAATGATACTTTGATTTAATCTTACGATGTCTTTTCAACTGTTTCGGAATTCAGTTGAAAGTAATACCAGATACAAGATATATATTACACTTACTTCTTGAAAAAATTCAATTAGATTATTTTACTGCTTCGGAATTTCCCCGATATCCATCGGGATCCCGAGTTGTTTAATATTAAGTCTCGGGACCCGAAATCCTTCGGGATCCCGGTTGTCTTAATTGATATTACCGGGTCCCGAAATCCTTCGGGATCCCGAGTTGTTTAATATTAAGTCTCGGGACAATAAATCTGCCACAAAGGCACAAAGACACTAAGAAAAACATAAAATACGAAGAGACCTGGTTATTGAAGTTTTAATTCTTTCCTTTGTGTCTTAGTGTCTTTGTGGCAAAAAAGTTGCTAAGCTAAGTTTTATGAAAATTATTGTTATTACAGCACTGATAATAATCGCGGGGTTCCTGGCCTGGTTCCTGTTCCGGAGATTTGAACGGAGCATGATATATCATCCCGACCCGAATCTTGAACTGTCACCGGCCGCGATCGGGCTGGCTTACAATGATATAACTCTCACCACCTCCGACGGGATTCGGATTAATAGCTGGTGGATCCCGGCAGAGAATAGCCGGTCCACCATCCTATTCTGCCACGGCAATGCCGGAAATATCAGTCACAGGTTGGAGAGCATCCGGATCTTCCATCAACTTGACCTGAATGTCTTTATCTTTGATTATCGAGGTTACGGAAAAAGCGCCGGGTCACCATCCGAGGAAGGAACCTATCAGGATGCCGCCGCGGCCTACGATTACCTACGGGAATACCGTGAAATATCACCCGGTAGGATTATTATCTTCGGAAGATCTCTGGGGGGAGCGGTGGCGATCGAACTGGCGGGAGAGAAAGAGGCCGGAGCATTGATCTGCGAATCATCATTCACTTCCGCGGTTGATATGGGAAAGATCATCTTCTCTTACCTTCCCGCCGATCTGCTGATCTTCGATAAATATGATTCGATCTCTAAAGTCAAAGAACTCTCTCTCCCCAAGCTGTTCATTCATAGCAGGGAAGACGACATAATACCCTTCAAACAGGGAGAACGGTTATTCCAGGCCGCTTCACCCCCCAAAAGATTTCTGGAGATCCGGGGAGGACATAATGAAGGATTTTTAGAGTCGGAAGAGATCTATCGAAAAGCCATTGCTGATTTTCTGAGGGACGTTGAAGATAAAGATCGTTGAAGACCGATGGGCGGCTGGCCCAGCCATGAGGCCCGATCAGTCAGACTTGTCCGACCAGTCCGACTTGTCTGACCCGGCCGCCCCGGGTAATAAATAGTTAAGTGGATATCTGTAATTATAATGAGAATAGCAATACTAATATCACTCTCCATATTTGCCTGGGTGGCAACAGTCCTGCCGACATCGGGCGGGGAGGAAACTCCATCCGCGAATTCTAATGAGAAAAATACCCTCTCTATTCTTAAAAGCCTCCCCTACCTGCAGGGTTATAAACCAGCTCCAAAGATGACCGGGGTCATCCGCTATGAGCGGGAAGCGGCCTATCCGGGATTGAATTTTTATATCTGCGGGTCGGTTCCGGGAGCGTTTCTGATCAACATGCAAGGAGAGACCGTTCATAAATGGATGATCAATCCCAAAGATATCGGCCTCCCCGAAGAGAGCCATTGCCGGCGGGCGGATATCTTTCCCGACGGCGGACTGCTGGGAATATTTGAGGGGGATGGAAAACTCTCCGGCCCCCTGATCAAGCTGGACCAAAATTCCCGAATATTATGGGAATACCGGGGCAACTGTCATCACGACCTCTCTGTGACCGAAGATGGACTGATCTATGTACTGACCCATCAGAGACAGGATGAATACCCGGGACAGAACCTCACCGGTCCGATTCTGGAGGATTTTATCACCATATTGAGCCCGGAAGGCAAAGAGATCAAGAGCGTATCCCTGATAAAATGCTTCATCCAATCCCCTTATTTCTATGTGATGAACTCCGCGGGGACTAAGGGTGACATCTTTCATACCAATACTATCGAGGTTCTGGACGGAAAACTTGAAGAGAAGATCCCGATCTTTAAAAAAGGCCGGGTCCTGATCTCAATCCGCAACCTGAGCGTCATCGCCCTGATCGACCTGGAGGAGGAGAAAGTCTGCTGGCTCTTATGGGGGATGTGGAATGTCCAGCATCAGCCGACCGTACTCGAAAACGGCAACCTGCTCATCTTTGATAATTCCGAAAAGACCGGACAATCAAGGATTCTCGAGTTCAACCCCCTTACTCAGGAGATCGTCTGGTCTTACCGGGGAAACGAGAAAAACAAGTTTTATTCCAGCATAATCGGATCCAATCAGCGGCTGCCAAACGGAAATACTCTGATCACCGAATCGGAGACCGGGAGGGCATTTGAGGTCACGAGAGATAATCGGATAGTCTGGGAGTTTGTAAATCCTAACCGGGCCGGGGCGGATGAAAGCCTCATCGCGACACTCTATGAACTGATCCGGCTTCCGCCGGATTATCTTACTTTTTTGGGCTTGGAATAAACCGCGGATATTTATTTCTTTAATCAGCGGAATCGGTAGATCCGTATGGTAGGGCCGGGAAGATCTACTGCGGAAAATCCCGCCAGGGGAACATAAAAAGCGTCAAAAGGATCGAATACCGCGGGACCCCGGGCGGAGCCCAGGAAAGTACTTACCCCCCCGCACTCTCCTGTCTCCTCAAGCAGCCTTTTTATCTCCGGATCCGGTGACGAGTAAGATAGGGAACTTTCATGGATTACCGTATATTTTTCCCCCGGAAAATCATACTCAAGCATCTTTCGAAATGTTTCGGGGTCGATACCCGGAGAGAGATTGACCCGGTTAGGATAACGAAAGAACCCTTCCGGCCGGCCGAAGATGAAAGGCTGGGGATAGAACACGATCGCGGTGGTCGGGATATTTTTCTCCATCCAGTCTCCCGCCAGATTACGGGTATCCGGGCGGCTCAGCAGCCGGTCCAGTCCAACCACCCGGATAGAGGGCTCGACCATAATCACGACCGCCAGCAGGACGACAACTCCAGCGGAAGACTTCCCCCGGGACCTGAGAGACTGGAGAAGATGGCCACCCAACAGGCAGAGAAACGGAATGAGCAGTGTGGTATAGCGGATGAAGCAAGATTTCTGGAAGGCCAGGAGCAGGTAGAATGGCAGGACAAACGATAGGATCAGCCGCTCCGGGACCGCCCCTTTTGCCACGCGCCAGATCGCGTACCCGACCCCCAGTAGAGACAAAATCTCCAGCGGCCAGCCCAGGCCATATCGAAACGAGAAAGTGATATGATAAAGCCACCCCCGGGGAGTATTCATTTCGGGGAGGAGGGGAAATCCATCGACTAACTGGGGAGAGATAATCCCGGTTCTGATCTCCCGAAGGAAAGCGGAAAGATCCAGTAAAGTATATGGAGATGTCAGAAAAAAGACACCCGCCGCGGTGATTAAAGCGATCAATAACCGTACGATACCCCGCCCTCTTCCATTATCGACAGGGGACAGACCGCGCCGGGAGAGATAAGCCGTTATCAATGGAATGAACAGAATTACGGCATAATACTTGGTCGCCGTTGCCAGACCCAGCAGAACCCCGGCCATAAGATAATCACGCCATCTACCCCGGCGGTAGACTATCCAGGCCGCGAGCAGTGACCCGACTCCAAGCAGAGTTGCCGGAATATCGAGCATAGCAAAATGAGAGTCACGGACATGAAGAAATGTCAGAGAAAGAAAAAACGCGGCGATAAGCCCGACGGAGGACGAGAAGAGCTGCCGTCCCAGGCGGTAGATCAGGTAGATCGTGGCCACTCCAAACCCGCAGAAGATATACCGCAGGACCAGGTGAAAATAGGCCGGATCAGCAACATAAAGATCCCGCGCCGAACCGGTAAAACCACCCGCGACGAGTCGGTAACCCTGAGTGGCAACTTCAAGAATTCCCCGGGTGAGGTAGAAGAATAAACCCGGCCAGATAAAATAATGGGGGTTCGGATCAGCATACGAGAGCCGCAGCGCGGTTGAGATCAACCGATCCTCATCCGGACGGCAGTAAGTGCAGGGCAACCCATAATCAATCCCCCAGAGTCGGACTGCCGCCGCCAGCAGCAGTATCCCCAGCAGAATAATAACTTTATTCTTCATAGAACATAGCGCCTCCGGCGCAACGTTCTAAAGTGCCTTAAGTGCCTTAAGTGCGCTTAAGTGCCTAAAGTTAAAAGATTCGCCTCGCCAACGGAGCTGAGCATTAAATTGGTTAATTTTTAAACAGTTATTGTCGAAGACCCGGCTTTAGACGGGAAACTCCGATACAGGAACTTAGCCCTCGCTGCGCTCGGGCACCGTTCGGGTTGAAAGGTTGCGGTTGCGAGGCCGAGCCACACGCAACCGTACCCCATTCGACATTTCGAGCCGCGCAACGGTTCAACGTTATGAACAACAATCCGTATCAGTCTAATAAGGCAGCATAAGAAAATAAATTCAAATATACCTATAACGCCAGTCCAAGGCTTGCCCAATATTATTTTTTCGAAGAAAAAATAATAAAGTCGATCTGCTTCAGCTCCATATCCACCTTCTCCACCTTCACCCGCACCTCATCACCGACCGTAAATTCTCTTCCGGTTCGCCGCCCCAGAAGACGGGTCCCGGACCGGTCTATCTTATAGAAGTCATCGGTCAGAGTGGATACATGGACCAGACCGGAGAGGAGATACCGGTTCAGGTAGACCATAAAACCAAAGTTCTTCACCCGGGTAATAACCGCGGTAAAAATCTGATCCTCTTCTGAATCCAGAGCCTGGTTAAAGAACTGAAGTTTCCGCAGCCGCAGCATATCCCTCTCAGCCTTCTCACTGTTCCGCTCCGTCTCCGAACAGTGCTGGGCCAGTGCTTTGAGTTCCGGGTACTCCGGAGGTTTGTTGCCTTGAATGATACTGTCAAGCAGCCGATGGGTATGAAGATCGGGATACCGGCGGATCGGAGAAGTAAAATAAGTATAGCGGGGACTGGCCAGACCGAAATGGCCGATATTCTTGGTAGAATATCCGGCCTGCTTCATTGAGCGGATAAAGGCGGTCTGTAATGTTGATGCCATCGGTGTCTCCCGGACCGCCTTCAGGAATTTTTGAATCTCATCCCGATCCCGGGGGTTCTTAATCGTATAACCGAAAGCGGCCGCGAACTCCACGAATTCGTAGAGATCCTGGTCATCCGGTTCTTCATGAACCCGGTAGATCAGAGGAGCCTTGCGCTCGGTGAGAAAGTCCGCCGCCGTTTCATTGGCCGCCAGCATGAACTCCTCGATCAGCCAGTGGGAGAGATCCGACTCTTCCAGGCGGACATCAGAGATCAGGCCGTCATCATCAAAGATAATCTTAGCCTCCGGCATATCAAGATCGAACGCTCCCCGGGCAAATCGGGCCGCCCGCAGCCGGCGGGCGAGAGCCGCCATCGCGTCCAGGCGGGCGGTCAGCTCCGGAGCCGCCGCCCGGGCCTGAGCATCATCCTCTACCAGAATCTTTCTTACATCATTATAGGTATATCGATGGCTGGAGTTGATAACCGAGCGGTAAAAACGATACCTCAACTTTTTGCCTTCCGGGCTGAAGGTAATAATCACCGACTTGGCCAAACGGTCCTCTCCCGGACGGAGACTGCATATTTTGGTGGAGAGATCGGGAGGAAGCATGTGGAGAGCCCGGGCCGGAAGATAAACACTGGTTCCCCTTTCCTTTGCTTCCACATCGATAGCCGAACCTTCCCTGACATAATGGGAGACATCGGCGATATGCACTCCGAGTTCAATCGTACCGTCCTTCTTCTTCTCCAGCGATACAGCGTCATCAAAATCCCGGGCATCATCAGGATCGACCGTAAAGAGCACCAGATCTCTCAGGTCCAGCCGCTCTCCGATCTCTTCCGGAGAGATAGAGGAAGATATCTCTTCTGTCTCGGCCAGGGCACCCCGGGAATATTCTTCCCGGAGATCGTACTGCCGGATCGCCGAGAGCGCGCCGACCTGCGGCTCATCGCCTCTTCCCAGCAGCTCCACTATTTCTCCAGCCGGGTTAAGTCGGCGGGACGGCCAGGTGGTGATTTTAACAATCACCTTATCCCCCGGTTGGGCTTTTTCACCCCGGGAGGGATCGATATAAATATCGTGAATAAAGGAAGGATTATCCGGGACCAGGAATAATCGGGAACCGCTCTTATTCAGTGTCCCCACAATCCCTTTATTTCCCCGTTTGACAACCCGGATTATCTGTCCCGAGAGGCTCTTCCGGGGCCGCCGCCGTCCCCGGCGGGAACTCTCTAACCGGACCAGAACTGTATCTCCGTGAAGGGCGTCGGCCATATCTTCTTTATGAATATAGATATCCTCACCGCCGCCGGCTTGCGGGATGACAAAACCAAAACCACGGGGGTTCACTTCCAATTTCCCTACAATTAATCCCAGTTCCTTCGGGACGGCGTAGCGGTTATTTTTAACCCGGATGATCTCACCCGACGTCTCCATCTTTTCCAACAGCCGGTAGAGATCAGAACGCTTTTTCCCTTCCACGCGAAGGAGCTTCCCAATATCCTTCCGGGTCAGGGGCTGGTTCTTCTTTGATTTTATGACTCTGATAATTTTTTCTTTTTTCATAAGTTAATTGACCCTTTAATTTTTGTTCCTCTTCCCCCTCCACCTCCTCCCCTTTCGAATATCCAATAACCAACAAGGAATATCCAATTTCCAAGTTGACTCCACCTCGCACATTTCATCACTTGATATCAAAAAATGGCTATTGGATATTTGTCATTTATTTGGTTATTGGATATTCCTTGTTGGATATTCGTCCTCTGTCCTCTGTCCTCTGTCCTCTGTCTTCTGTCTTCTGTCTTCTGTCCTCTGTCCTCTGTCTTCTGTCTTCTGTCCTCTGTCTTCTGTCTTCTGTCTTCTGATTACCGCTTACTGCCGAGCAAACTTCCCCCGGTAATGACCGGTCCCGACCGTATACTCAAAAACGAACTGGCAGATCCGGGTCCCGGGATGGATGGCCAGGGGGATCGGACTGGCGTTGTACATCTCTAAGAACTGGTGGTTGGAGATCCCCGGGTGCATGAAACTGGCGGTGATATGGACCAGCAGACCCAGGCGGGCAAAGCGGCTGCGCCCTTCCAGCCGACCGCAGATGTTATCCGGGAGCGTTATCCTCTCCACTGTCATCCCCATAACCGACTCCCCCGGGAGTATCAGAAAATAATCTTCCACCTTGATCTCCTCGGTGATCTCCCGGAAATCAGACCTGTCGGTAATATGGTAAATATCTCTTACTTTCTTGTAGATCACAAAATCACTGCCCAGGTGGAGATCGACCGAACCGGGTCCGATCTGGTCCTCCGAGAATGGGTCTATCTTGATAACCCCATCCCGGATTAATTTCTTCAATTCACTTTTGGCAATTACACTCATAATTTTTACTCCGTAAAAAATATGATATTATTTTTCCGATGTTGTTATCTGTATAGCAAAATAACATCATTAAAATTGTACTTTAATTTTATAACAAGGTTTTCCCTTCTGTTCCGGAATTCTATTAATTGCGGAACAGAATAGCAGAAAAATAAATTATTTAAAGCAAGAAAAGTTGACTCCCTGACTCATTTTACATACTATGCCACTATGAATGAGAGCCTAAAACTACTCAACAAAAATCAGCAGACAAGCTATTACCGGCTCTCCCACGATTATCCCGAAGATATCCGGTCCTACGTTGTCTCCACCCCTTATTCCCGCTCCATACTGAACCAGACCGGAATCTACGGATGTGAATTCACCAACGCCCTTCGGAAAGCCATAACTATGGCTATCAAGTACTTCCCGGAGCAGGAGTCTATCAGAGATCTGGATCCGCTCAGTATCAGTGTAATTCACTTCCTCCGTTCCGGGTTAAACTTCGGGATCAAAGAAGCTCTCAATGAGGCGTTCGGTTTCAACACCCATCTCTCTTCATTCCTTACCTCCCAGCGGCAGCGGAATCAATACGGCCGCTGGTATATCCGGGATGATCAATACCGGAAACTTGAACTTCCCAACGAATCCAGCCTCTTCATCGGTGAGATTGTCGCCACCGGGGTAACCGTTCAGAACGGTTTTGATATCATCTTCCGGCGCGCCAAGAACCTGGGACATCCAATAAAGAATGTTTTATTTTTTACGATCGGCTGCCATAAGATCGAGAAGACGCTCCGCAAATACGATCAACTCTTCCGAGCCGCCTTTCCTGAATATAACAATACCTACCTGATCTATCTGGAAGGGAAGTTTCATCTGGCCGATTCCAAGACCAAAGTCGCCGTCAAACTCCAGGGGACCGACCTGCTCCGTCATCCCGCTATTCTTACCCCGGAGTTTGAGCTCTCTCAGTTCAAGAACCTCGCCTATCCCCTGGAGCGATGTGTAATCTATGACGGCGGCGCGCGGGCCTTCAATGTACCCGAGTACATGGAAGATGTCCGCTCATATTGGGAGAAGATGCTTATCCAGGCCGAGCAGGGGATGTCCATGCGGCAGGCATTGGATGAGCGCTGGCCGGCGCAAGAATACAATCTCCCGTTCAAGGAGTTCGTCTCCGCCAAGAAAAAGATCTGGAAGGGCGTTAAATCCGAAGTTTTGAGACAACTCTACCTGGCGCACCGGAAACGCTGGACAGCTGACTTTAAAAAACGCGCGGCAACCCCTCAGGCCCTGGTAAACCTCTGTTTCCGGCGGCTCCGGGCGTTGCATTTATAAAGGTAGCGGCTCTGCCGCTACTTATATATTCTGCCCACGACCATCATAATTTTATTGAGGCAATGTCAGAAATTATTTTGATTATTTTAGGGAGTTAACGCGAAGTAATGTTCTGAAGAATAAATTCACGTTATACCTTCCCTGCAATACAAACTCAATGCTTGCTCAAATTTTATTTTTCCGGAGGGAAAATAAAATTACTCATAGAGTGTCCCGCTGGTATCACGGCGATATCCCCCGGAGTCGCCCGCGCCCATCATCGCTTCCAGTTTCTCGGGATCTTCTCCTGCCTCCAGACGCTCGCAGACCTCTCTCATCTCATCATCCATCTCCTCTCCGGTCTCACTGGCCATCTTTCTCATCAACCGGGCCAGGGAGCGGGGATCCTTCTCGTCCAAACCGGAGAAGAATGATGGATCGGCCATCTTTTCCAGACGGCTCTCTTCCGAGTGAACCGTCGCGAAAGAACTATAGATCTTCTTCAATCCGGACCCGCCGCATTGCGGACAACAGAGCTTTGTGCGTTTAGCCGGATTACGGACCAGAAAACTGAATATCTTCCGGCATCCGGGACAGGCATATTCATATATAGGCATTTTGTCTCCCTGGCCCATATTCTTCATAAGACAGAAAAATCCGGGCTACTGATTATAAGTTAATATAAGATCGGAAGAGCACACGTCTGAACTCCAGTCACACTGATATATCTCGTATGCCGTCTTCTGCTTGAAAAAAAAAAAAAAAATAAAACAAACAAAAAAAAAAACAAAATATCAAACAATAACAGAAGACCTTAAATTATAACCCAGCGCCTGCTGCACCCCACACCTACTATCATAACTCAC
>CAKZYZ010000177.1 GCA_937885075.1 uncultured bacterium
CGCGCCCGCCCCCTCCGTCCTCCTCGTCGCCCCCAGAACTGCCGACCGCACCACACCCTCCGTCACCGCCGCCCCCGCCGCTCCCGAGCGCGACGCCCTCTCCGTCCGCGCCGCCCACCCCGATCCCGACGGCATCGCCATCACCTTCGACCACGCCATCGCCGATCCCGACGGCATCGCCATCACCTTCGACCACGCCATCGCCGATCCCGACGCCATCGCCATTACCTTCGACCACGCCATCGCCGATCCCGACGGCATCGCCATCACCTTCGACCATGCCATCGCCGATCCCGACGGCATCGCCATCACCTTCGACCATGCCATCGCCGATCCCGACGGCATCGCCATCACCTTCGACCACACCTACCCCCGTCCCGAGCACTACCCTGACACCCCGATACACCGCTACTCCGATACCGACCATCACGCCTCGTCCGACCGTATTCCCCGACCCCGCAGCCACACTCTACTGGGATATCCTCTATGGCGAAGTCGGGGGGAGCTGGACCTCCATGACCGGAGATGAGGTGGCCGGGTATGATTCGGGGGGGACGATCCGGATGCACTTCGTAGTGGTGAATCCCGGTCAATACGGCAGTTGTACATTTTTTGGCCCCCCCAGCGGTCCCGGGGGGAGCAATACCGGGAGCTTCACCTGGAAATTTTACAGCATAAGTGAGGATCGGATCTACGAACTCCGGGCCGATCTGAGTAACTGGCCGAACTACCTGGGGACCCGGGAATCCTACCGGGTGGATCTGGAGGAACTCATGGTTACTCCAAGCCCTACTCCGACTTCCTTTAAGACTCCATTACCCTCAGTCACCCCGACACCCCGACACCCCGTTACCCCGATACCCTCCGTCACCCCCACACCCCGATACTCTGTCACTCCGACACCCCCATACCCCCATACCCCGACACCCATACTCACACCCACTCCGACTCCTTCCCCTGTCTTTCCGGTCATAAGAATGGTAATCGCCGGAAATGACTATGATGGAGACGGTCGGGCCGATCCGGCGGCCTGGAATTATCGGACGGGAAAGTGGTATATCGATCTCTCTTCTTCCGCTGAAGTTATATTCTTCGGCAGGGAAGGGGATATCCCCGCCTCGGGCGATTATGACGGGGACGGAGTGACCGAACCGGCGGTCTACCGTCCCTTGACCGGTCTCTGGGCGGTACGCGGACTGACCCGTTTATATTTCGGTTCTTCCGATGACATATCAGTGCCCGGGGATTATAATGGTGACGGCACGATAAATCCCGCGATCTTCCGTCCCGGATTGGGCCTCTGGGCGGCAAAGGCGATTACCCGCGTTTACTTCGGAGAGAGCGGGGATATCCCGATTCCCGGGGATTACAATGGGGATGGTATAATCGATCCGGCAATCTTTCGGCCATCAAGCAATCTCTGGGCCATCCGGGGGGTAACCCGGCGCTATTTCGGGGTGTCGGGAGATTTGCCGGTCCCGGCCGACTATAACGGAGACGATGCAATAGATATCGGGATATTCCGGGAGGAGTTGGGCCTCTGGGCGATTCGAGATATTACCCGGATTTATTTCGGGAAGTTGAATGACTATCCCCAGCCGGCCGATTATTCCGCCGCCGGCATCGCTCAGATCTCGATCTATCGCCCCTCGGCCGGCCTCTGGGCAATCCGTGATTTAACCAGGATATACTGGGGCGGCCCGAATTACATTCCGGTTTCCTGGTAAGAGGACTAAGTAAAAAGTTAAAAGTAAAAAGGAAATAGTTTAAAAGCGAACCGCAGAATGTCGAATGTAGAATATCGCCCCGAAATAATAGGGATGCAAGCAAATGTCGAAGTGTCTTTGATGTAGTCATATGATGTTCACAACATAATAAAACAAGAATAAAACAAGAAAATAGTTGATTAATTTGATTGTAACTGCTACCTTTATTTCTTTAGAGCATAAATAAAGGAAATTAACCATGACTGAAAGCGAAAAAGAAGGATTTGAAATACTTCAGGAGCAGATGGATGGGAAATTAGATGTGATCGCGGAAAGTTTTCAGTTCCTGAATAAAAAAATAGATGTGCTTGCTGATAAGGTTGACACGAACCACAGAGAAATAAATACCAAATTAGACCTGGTGGCGAAGAACTTGAGCAATCAGATTGCCGGCAACCGGGAAGAGATTGTTAAGAACCGGGAAGCTATTGATAAGAACCGGGAAAAAATCGAGGTAGTGGAAAGAAAGGTGGACAAAAATGGGGAACGAATTGATGCGCATGACCGGAAGATGGACCGATTTATTAAAAAATCCGAAGAACACGAGAGGAGAATAGATAGACTTGAGTTAGTCTGACTCCTTGCTTCGGAATTTTCCCGAATAATCGGGATCCCGAGTTGTTTCATATTAAGTCTCGGGTCCCGATATCCATCGGGATCCCGGTTGCCTTAATTGATATTACCGGGACAATAAACTTTATTTTAGACAGGATAACAGGATCAACAAGATAAATAGATGGCTTTTCTCCTGAATCATTTGTTTTTTTATCCTGTAAATCCTGTCTAAAAAGTTGCGAAGCTATGTTCATACAATTCTACTGGTCTTGATTCAAAACATAAGATTAGCGGCGAAGCCGCTAATCTTATATATGACTATCGGGTTAGCTCATCACTTAATATATTGCATTGCAAGCACTTAGCGCTTCCATTATTTGATATTGCTTGAAATGGTGCTATTACCATGCTGAAAATAGGGTTGTCGCGGGTCAAAACCCAATAAGTCACTAATATGGTTTGCATGTGTTGTGCTATATTTCATTACATTCCAGTATATTATGTATTTAAATCTAACCTTTGAAAAATATTGTCACTAAGGTACTCGTTGATATTTTGATGAGCTAACCCGATAGTCATATTCATCTATGATTTTTTTTGAAAATAATCCTCGCCCCGAAGATCGGAAGAGCACACGTCTGAACTCCAGTCACACTGATATATCTCGTATGCCGTCTTCTGCTTGAAAAAAAAAAAAAATAATACAAACA
>CAKZYZ010000178.1 GCA_937885075.1 uncultured bacterium
GGCATCGCTACGTGTCCGAACCGGGCAATTGACACGACGGGACTTGCTTCCAGCAATATTCTTTTGCTAAAAACTCACCCGCTGGACCGCAGCCTTGTCGGCTGCTCCCCGAAGCAGTAAATTAGCTACTTTCAGTCGCTACTTTATCCGCCTATTCTTCCTCCGATAGGAGATTCACCACCTCGGTCGCGCTGGTCTCCATATCCAGCACCAGCTTTCCGACCCGGGCGACCAGATAGTTGTAAGCGACATAGGCCATAATCGCCACCAGCAGGCCAAAGGCCGTGGTCAAAAGCGCCTCCCAGATTCCTCCGGCCAGGTGGGAGGGGTTCACAACCCCCTCCATCTCCTCTATGGTCATAAATGCCCGGATCATACCCACAACCGTACCCAGCAACCCCAGAAGCGGCGAGACGTGAGCGATGGTGGCCAGAACCACGAGATTCTTCTCCAATCGAGGCACTTCGTGGACACCCGCGTCTTCGATCGCCTCACGGATCTGAACCCTACCCCTGGTATGTCTGGCCAGACCGGCGGTCAAAATATGAGCGACCGGTCCGGGTGTCCGGCGGCAGAGTTCCATCGCTTCGGTGATTTTCTCAGTCTGGATTAATGAACGGAGTTCATCCATCAGTTTATCGGTGTCTATCCGGGCCCGATGGAGATGAAATAGCCGCTCCAGAAAAACCGCCAACCCGATAATCGATCCCAGCAGGATCAGATACATCAGGGGACCGCCCTGGTTAAAGACAAAAAGTGACATAGGAAACCTCCGGATAAATAATTAGCTTAGTTAAGGATGAATAGTACCATAACGAACATAATAACTGAGGGAATAAATAAATGACGAAATCCGAATGAGGAATGACGAAAGAAATCCGAATGACAAATGACTAATAACCCCGCCTCAGTCCATTTTGAAATCACAATAATGGGCATAAGGATCGCGCCGGTGCCCCTTCGTCATTCGGATTTAGTTATTCATTCGTCATTCCTCATTCGGATTTCGTCATTTGTTTTCTTCATTTCTTTGTAGAAAAATATTTTCAATACGACCCCATTACAAAACTTTCTTTAAAAACTTACCAGTATAAGACTTTTTCACCCTGACTATCTCCTCCGGCGGCCCCTGGGCAACAATCCATCCCCCTTCATCTCCTCCCTCCGGCCCAAGATCGATCACCCAATCGGCGTTCTTGATCACATCCAGGTTATGCTCGATTATGATAACCGTGTTCCCGGAACCGGTCAACCGCTTGAGGACACCGAGAAGCTTATCGATATCGGCAAAGTGAAGACCGGTGGTCGGTTCATCGAGGATATAGACGGTCCTCCCGGTACTCCGCTTGCTCAGTTCCCGGGCCAGTTTAATCCGCTGGGCTTCGCCGCCCGAGAGGGTGGTGGCGGACTGCCCCAATTTGATATAACCCAGTCCCACATCGGCCAGCGTCTGAAGCTTGTTCTTAATCCGGGGGATATTGCTGAAGAATACCAGCGCCTCGTCGACTGAACTATCCAGAACATCAGCGATACTCTTATCCTTATAGAGCACTTCCAGAGTCTCCCGATTATAGCGCTTGGTCCGGCAGACCTCGCAGTCAACATAGATATCGGGGAGAAAGTGCATCTCGATCTTGATGATCCCATCCCCCTGGCAGGCTTCACACCTACCCCCCCGGACATTGAAACTGAATCTGCCGGGCTTGTACCCTCTCATCCGGGCCAGCGGGAGGCGTGAGAAGAGTTCCCTGATATGACTGAAGAGACCGGTGTAGGTTGCCGGATTGGAGCGGGGGGTCCGCCCGATCGGGCTCTGATCGATATCGATCAGTTTATCGATATTCTCAATCCCCAGTATCCGGTCGTGGCTCCCCGGTATCTCCCGGGATTTATAAAACTTCCTTCTCAGCGCCCGGCTCAGCGTCTCCTCTACCAGAGTAGATTTACCTGAACCTGATACACCGGTAATACAGACAAATAATCCCAGGGGAATCCTGACATTGATATTCTTCAGATTATGCTCGCGGGCGCCCTCTATAATCAGATACTCACCGGACGGCTTCTTCCTCTCGGCCGGAAGTTCTATCTTCAACTCACCTTTTAAGTATCTCCCGGTGAGAGAACGGGGGGAACTCAGGATATCCTCCAGGGAGCCTTTCGCGGTTACATACCCTCCCTTCTCCCCCGCGCCGGGGCCCAGATCAACTATAAAGTCAGCGGCCCGGATAGTAGCCTCGTCATGCTCGACAACGATAATAGTATTGCCCAGATCCCGCAGCTTCTTCAGAGTATCGAGAAGACGGGAGTTATCCCGCTGATGGAGGCCGATACTGGGTTCATCAAGCACATAGAGAACCCCCACCAGGCCGGAGCCGATCTGGGTAGCCAGCCGGATCCTCTGGGCTTCACCGCCCGATAAAGTGCCGCTCTGCCGGTCGAGGGTAAGATAACCCAACCCCACATTCTCCAGGAATGATAGTCGCTCCCGAATCTCTTTAATGACATCCCGGGCAATAACACTCTTCTGCCCCGCAAATTTCAGCTCTTTGAAAAATTCCCGCGCTGACCGTATCGGGAGCGCGGTCAGCTCCATAATCGATTTATCCGCGACAGTGACCGCCAGACTCTCCGGTTTTAAACGGGCACCGCCACAGTCGGGACATGGTTTGAGAGTTATGTACTTACTCAGAATCTCTTCCCGCACATACTCCGAATCGGTCTGGCGGTAACGGCGCTCCAGGTTGGGGATCACCCCCTCAAACGGCGCGGTCTTCACCCGATATCTTCCGGCCCGTTCCCACTCCATTTTTATCGCCCGCTGACCGGTCCCGTATAGCACCGCTTTCTTCTGGCGGGCGGTTAAATCATCAAATGGGGTGGTAAGTTCAAACCCATACTCTCGGGCCACCGACTCCAGCATGGTATAGTAATATCTCGAAGCGGCGCCTTTCCATCGTTGGCGGCGGGTGGTCACCGGATTACTCCAGGGGATTATAGCTCCATCGGCGATAGATTTACTCCGATCCGGAACCACTAACTCCGGATCGACATCCCGGCTGGTCCCCAATCCGGAACAGGTTGGACAGGCCCCGTATGGACTGTTAAATGAGAAGAACCGGGGGGTTAGTTCTTCGAAACTGATCCCGCACTCCACGCAGGCGTAACGCCTGCTGAAGAGAATATCTTTCTTATAAGGGGGCCCGCAGTCTACCAGAAGCAGATCCATCCCAAGCTGGATGGCTGTCTCCACCGAATCGGTTAATCTCTCCCGCATACCTTTCTTAACCACCAGACGGTCCACCACTACTTCGATATCATGCTTCCGGTTCTTCTCCGGTACAATCTCTTCATCCAGATTCTTAATTACTCCGTCAACCCGGACCCGGAGATACCCCTGCCGGGCGATATTCTCCAGCAGTTCCCGGTGCTCGCCTTTCCTCCCCCGAACCACGGGAGCAAGAATCCGGATCTTCATCCCCTCCGGAAATGACAGCACTCTATCAACTATCTCCTGAATAGTCTGGCGTTTGATCTCGCGGCCGCATTTATAACAGTGGGGAGTACCTACCCTGGCGTAGAGGAGCCTGAGGTAATCGTAGACCTCGGTCACGGTCCCGACGGTCGAGCGGGGGTTGGATCCGGCTTTGCGCTGCTCGATCGCGATCGCCGGGGAGAGACCATCGATCGACTCCACATGCGGCTTCTGCATCTGCTCCAAAAACTGCCGGGCATAAGCGGAGAGGCTCTCCACATATCTCCGCTGCCCTTCGGCGTAGATAGTATCAAAGGCGAGGGAGGACTTCCCGGAACCGGAGAGGCCGGTAATCACCACCAATCTCTTGCGGGGGATTTCAATATCAATCCCCTTGAGATTATGCTGCCGGGCACCCCGGATTACTATCATCTCTGATTAGATCGGAAGAGCGGCGTGTAGGGAAAGAGTGGAGATCTCGGTGGTCGCCGTATCATTAAAAAAAAAACAGCAAAAAAAAAAAACAAGAAAAACAGAAAAGATGCCTCTAATCTCTATTTAG
>CAKZYZ010000179.1 GCA_937885075.1 uncultured bacterium
GTAAGAACTAATTTAATCGCTAAGATCAGTATTTTTTTTTAAAAGTTTTAATAATTTTTTATATTTCTTTTTTTTTTTAATGATACGGCGACCACCGAGATCTACACTCTTTCCCTACACGACGCTCTTCCGATCTCGTTTTTTCTTATCTGTCAATAGTCGAGGTTTGACCCCGTTTTTTCTTATGACCCCGTTTTTTCTTAAGTGATTTCAATCCGGGAAAAATTATGTGAAGTAAAAAAAGGCAAGAACTCAAAAAAGGAGGGGAAACAGGGGATAAAAACAGGTAAACGACGAGTTACTTCACATAATTATTTACTTCACATAACTTCCTCACAGAAATAATCCTTCCCAAAAATCGAAATATCATGCTTAACTTAGTGCCATTCAGGTTTGACCCCGTTTTTTTTCCTAATCGATCTGAAGCTATGCGCGACCTCATCCGTCAGGATTTAGTAAGGAAAGAGTGGAAGAGGAAAGGTGAAATCGCTGGAGCAATAACTATTACCTACGACTACCATAGAAGAGATCTCCTTAATTAAACTACTGATATCCAGCACGATTTCCAAAAAATGATTATTTCTGCCCAACATATACATTTAGACCATGACAACTGTTTAGAGATAATCGCAGTAAAAGGAAATTCAAGCGAAGTGCAAAAATTAGCGGATACATTAAAAGCTGTGAAAGATGTCAAGCATGGTACGCTCAGCATGTCCACAACCGGCAAGGACTTAATTTAACAATCATTTTTTCCCCGTAATTTTTTTATTTAACAGTAGCACGAATTTTAAATTTGTGCTATAATTCTATCCGAATACGGAAATGAAAACCTTGAAACAAAAAGAAAAATTAACCCCGAAAGTATTGGATGAGATAGTTAGTTCTGTTAACCAAATAAATTATGGAGAAGTAGTAATAACAATACATGATTCGAAAATAGTTCAAATAGAAAGGAGGGAGAAAAAAAGATTTGATTTTAAGCCTGCCATACAGATGGAGGTAAAAACTTAATTTTCTCTTATTCCGACTGGATAACCAGAGGTGTAGAAAATAAAAGGAGGTAGGAATGAAGTTTTTCTCTGGTATTCAGTTAAAGATTCCTTTAACGGTTTTTCTTTTCTGCGTGTTAATCTTTTGTGGTTGTGTAGCTGAAGAAGAATCAATAATTAGCGTATTAGATAAAAGAATCGATATTAGCGGCGCATTAGAGGTGCAAGTGCATATGGAATTATAACTCTAAAGACGATGAAGATATCCAAGAAAGTGATATTACACTGGCAACGGTAGAATTAGGAATAGATGTAGATATCAACGAATATACAAAAGGGCATGTTCTTGTTCTGTGGGAAGAAGACGACACAGAACAAGTAGAAGTAGATGAAGGGACTATAACCCTCGGCGGAACTGGAGATATTCCATATTATCTTAGCGCGGGCAAAATGTATGTTTCATTTGGCAATTTTAATAGTCATTTTATAAGTGACCCCATAACTCTGGCAATAGGAGAAACAAGAGAATCGGCGGCATTGGTGGGTTATGCAAATGACTATGTTGATACGTCCGCCGGGGCTTTCAATGGAGACATAGATAAAATTGATAGGGATAACAAAGTCGAAAGTTTTGTTGTTTCTATTAAGGGCACAGTTTCCTCGGGTCTGCGAAGAAGAAAATGGAAGCCTTTGCATGTGATCGGCGTCGACGAGGTCAGCCGGAAGAAGGGTCATCAATACCTCACCCTTGTCTACGACCTGGAAAGAAAACGGCTGATCTGGGTGGGAAAAGACAGGGAAGAAGAAACAATGAATAAGTTCTTTCAGTGGCTGGGAAAAAGGAGAGCACGATCGATCAAGGCGGCATGCTGTGACATGTGGGCGCCATACCTGAAATCCATTAGAGATCATCTTCCCCAGGCTACCGTTGTCTTTGACCGTTTCCATATCGTCCAGCATCTCAACCGGGCTCTGGATGATGTTCGCCGGGAGGAGGTGAAAAAGCTCAAGGGAGAAGAGCGGATAGACATGAAAAAGACCCGCTATATTCTCTTGAAGAACCCTAGGAATCTTAAACCCAAGGAGAAGCGCCGTCTCTCTTACCTGATAAAGTTGAACAACCGAATAATCAGGGGTTATTTCCTCAAAGAGAGTTTCCAAGAGTTCTGGGATTATGTCTCCAGAGGGTGGGCTGAGAAAAAACTCAAACACTGGCTCTGGTGGGCCAGTCATAGTCGTTTGGAACCTATGAAAGAATTCGCCAAGAGAGTCCGCAGGCATCTCGATGGAATCCTGGCCTGGACGAAACTGAGAGTCTCCAACGGAGCCCTGGAGGGAATGAATAACAAAGTCAAGTTGGTCAGCCACCGCGCCTTCGGGTTCCGCAACGTCGATAATTACATCGCTAATATCTTTCACTGTTGTGCCAACCTTCCAATTTAACCGCTACACTTTTGGGCGAAGAGCCGAAATTGCAGGAAGATATGAATGCTCAAAAGACTTGTGGGATTTTCAACCAGAACAGCAATATGGATTGGTTTTATCTTATAACTTGTTTAAAAACACAACAATTGCATTGGAACATCTTCACGGTAAATATGAAAACAAGGATGAGCAGAATTTAACAACGGCTCAATTTGCTATTGAATTTTTAACAGTATCATTTAAAGAATAAAAAACGGAGGGATTAAATGCATATACCAGATGGTTTTTTATCACCAAGTGTATGGAGTATTGCTTGGTTGTTTTCTGCCGGCGGGCTTGCATACTGTGTTAAAAAAGTAAGAGAAATACTGAAAGATAAAATGGTGCCTTTAATGGGTGTTATGGCTGCATTCATTTTTGCGGCGCAGATGCTTAATTTCCCGGTGGCGGGAGGAACTTCCGGGCATCTTCTCGGTGGTGTTCTCGCTGCGGTTTTGCTTGGACCCTGTGCCGGAGCAATAGTAATTTCCTGCGTTTTAGTTGTGCAATGTTTAATATTTCAGGACGGAGGACTTACTGCTTTAGGAGCAAATATATTTAATATGGCATTTGTTGGTACTGTAGTCGGATACTTTCTATATCGTGTTTTAGCAAAAGTCATAGGCGGTGCAAAAGGAATTATGACAGGCGCTGCTATAGCAAGTTGGTTTTCCGTAGTGCTTGCTTCAAGCGTTTGCGCTCTGGAATTGGCACTTTCGGGCACATCGCCTTTGAAAATTGCGCTTCCCGCTATGGCAGGTGTCCATACATTGATAGGAATCGGAGAGGCGATAGTAACTTGTTTAGTTATTGGATTTGTTCTTAAAGTACGCCCAGACTTAATTTACAATTACCAAGAAGAGAAATAAGATGAATAAAAGAAATATCATTTTTGGGTTATTGATAGCTTTGTTACTGGCTATATTACTTTCTCCGTTTGCTTCTCCGTGGCCGGACGGTTTGGAGAAAGTAGCAGAGGAGAAGGGTTTCTTGGAAAAAGGTGAAGTGCAACCATCTTTTACCTCTCCCATCCCGGATTATTCTTGGCCGGGAATTGGTAGCGAGAAAATAGCAACTTCTATGGCGGGAATTATAGGAACACTAATTGTTTTCGGCATGGGATATGGAGTAGCTGCCTTGTTAAAGAAATAGGGGACACAAATAATTAGATGCAACATTCTTATATTGATAAGTATTGGGATTTGGAAAGTCCTGTGCATAAGATTGACCCACGCTTTAAAATTATTGGTTGCGTGGGATTTATTCTTTTTGCCATTTTTACAGCACCCACCTCGTTTTTGACTTTTGCTTCATACGGCTTGTTATTGGCTGTTTTGATAGCGCTTTCCAAAGTCCCTTTGCGTTTTATCTTGATGCGTTGTCTGGTGATTGTCCCTTTTGTCTTGATGGTCGCCATGTTCATTCCTTTTATGAAAAAAGGACAATTTGCAGGAGGATATTCTTTAGGGAGTTTGAAACTCACTGTTACATATGACGGATTGTTTATTTTCTGGAATGTACTAATAAAAGCATTTTTATCTATTATGGCGCTTACGTTACTTATAAGCACTACTAAATTTACACAGTTTCTAAAAGCGCTCCAGCGTCTCAACATTCCACAAGTTTTTATTATGATTCTATCTTTTATGTACCGTTATATTTTTGTAATTACCGATGAACTTGAACTAATGCTTAGGGCAAAAAAAGCGCGTTCTATCGGCGGTTCAAGATGGTTCCATTTCAAGACGCTTTCAAATATGCTCGGTGTCCTTTTTCTGAAATCTTACGAAAAAGGTGAGACCGTTTATCTTGCGATGTGTTCAAGAGGTTATAACGGAGATATCAAAACAATTGATGAAATGTATATAAAAAAATCCGATGTGGCTTTTCTTATTATTATGTTTTCCACACTGAGTTGTATCAGATTTTTCATAAATTAATATGCAGAACAAAATCATTGAAATAAAAAATTTAAATTACTTTTATCCTGATAAAACACCTGCCCTTTCAAATATTAATCTTGAAGTGCATGAAGGACAGTCAATTGGCATTATAGGTCCTAATGGCGCAGGGAAAACCACTTTATTATTACATTTAAACGGCATTTTACAGGGGCAGGGTTCTGTAAGAATTTGCGGGATGCAAATAAATAAAGAAGATTTGCCCAAAATACGCAGTAAGGTAGGGCTTGTGTTTCAAGATCCGGATAGCCAGTTATTTATGCCTACCGTTTTTGACGATGTAGCTTTTGGTCCCATAAATATGGATATGCCTAAAGAGAAAATTCCTTCATTGATAGAAAAAGCTCTGAATGAAGTGGATATGCTAAAAGCCAAAGATAAACTTGCTCATCATTTAAGTTTTGGAGAGAAGAAAAGAGTTTCTATTGCCACAGTGCTTTCAATGAAACCTGAAATCCTTGCTATGGATGAACCAACAAGCAATCTTGATCCTAAGCATAGACGTAAACTAATAAATTTTATTAAAGATTCCAAACTTACTAAAATAATCGCCACACATGATTTGGAATTGGTGTTGGAAGTTTGTCAACAAGTAATTATTTTAGATAAAGGTATTATTGTTTCACAAGGCAATACTAAAGACATTCTAAGTGACAAGACTTTAATAGAAGCACACGACCTTGAAATTCCTTTTTCCTTGCAGTAATCTCCTCATATATTTTGACGCTTCCCTCTAAAAACAATACAATAGGGAAAAACTGTGGATTCGCCACAACTACTCCTTAAAAACTGTGGATTCGCCACAACTACTCCTTAGCATCCAATTGGTTATGACGAATATACTGGGGTTTTTGGCCGTTAGAGTGTCGATTTTTGGTTAAAATCGGGGATCTAAGTACTCCTCTTCAATAGCTGGTATTGTGATGGTTACGCTCCCGGAAATGCCAAAATTTGCTTTTTTAGAGCAGGTGTTCTGAAGATTTATTGTTGTTAAATTTCACGGGGAGTAATATATTCACTAAATTATTTCGAAGAAATAATTTAGCCCCTGTAGCTCAGTAGGATAGAGCACCGGTTTCCTAAACCGGGTGTCGGCCGTTCGAATCGGCCCAGGGGTATATATATAATGAGAGAGAACCTCTCTTTTATCTCCGGCTGAAAGCTGGAAAGAGGATAATCCCCGAGATCAGCAGCCAGCAGAAGATGGCCGCCCCCAGGGCCGAGGCGGGGAAGAAGAGATGGTCCGAAGGAAATGCCTGGAATCCCCGTAATACTCCGAAGACCCCCAGAGAGAGAAGCCACCCCACTATACTTGCCTCTCCCCACGGTACTCTGACTGATCCGCGGTCAGTCTTCTTCTTCCGCAGAAAGATCAGCGCGAAGATGGTCTGAAGAATGACGATCGCCGCCCCCGAGAGGATCAGGACATACATCTCGCGGAAGAAGAGTGTCGGTGTTGGCGGGCGGAGAGCCTTAACCAGAAATGGAAATCCCCGATAGAGCCGGCGCCCTATTTCAGGATAGAGCGGGAAGATGATGATGGGAATCAGAAGAAAGATCAGGCCGGGGATCAGCAGCCGCCAGATAGAAAAGCGCTCGGCCGGGATATCAAATAGAACCGGAAGGAGCGTTTTTTCCGCGATCTTTCGTCCATACCCCCGGTATGGATACCAGGA
This sequence comes from uncultured bacterium, assembly GCA_937885075.1. Lineage (GTDB taxonomy): Bacteria > Auribacterota > Erginobacteria > Erginobacterales > Erginobacteraceae > CAKZYZ01. Next base: position 6,094 of record CAKZYZ010000179.1, read on the forward strand.
GCGCGATCTCCCCCAGAGGACAAATTGCTCTCTCTGTGATAACCGCCGCGATCGGGACGGATTCTCCTGACGACGGGAAGATTCACGATCCGGGCGGTGTTCAGGGGAAGAATGGAAATCTTTTGCCATAAAAATAAATCTCGCGGATTGCAAGTTGGCGCTGCCGCGCCAACTTGCTCGTTAAAGATAACAGACGATAAAAATAAAGAACGTTGAAAAACGTTGAGGGCATCTAAAGACCACCAGTGGCGACCTGAAGGTCGCCGCTACGAGTGTTGTTGTCCCGATATATTATTCAACTACCTGGGCTCCCAACTAATATCGGGAAATTTATGAAAGCGCAACTGACCAAACATCCTATTACAGCGGGCAGGATTTTCCAAACTAAATTATTTTCACTTGACGCCAAAGAATAATCATACTTACAATGTCGGCCTTCACCAGAAATCCATTTTCCCGGCACCCCGTGATTTTTTGCCATCTTAGAATACACAGTATGCCGAAAATAATTACCTGAATTAAATTACTGAAATATTTTTGAGCATTGCCTATCTCTATTAACGATAGTCTTTGTTCAAAACTAAATTAGTGCCGAAGGCGCTAATTTAAATTACTAAAATATTATTAGGCATTGCCTATCTCGATTAACGATAGTCCTTGTTCAAAACTAAGTTAGTGCCGAAGGCGCTAATTCAAAGGAGATATATATAGATGACGCCATACGCGATTATTATGAAGAAGCGGGACGGGGAAGCCCTCTCGCCGGAAGAGATTATTTTCATGGTTGATGGTTATACCAAAGAGACCATCCCCGATTACCAGATGGCCGCCTGGATGATGGCGGTCTTTATCCAGGGGATGACACCGGAAAGATCGGAAGAGCACACGTCTGAACTCCAGTCACACTGATATATCTCGTATGCCGTCTTCTGCTTGAAAAAAAAAAACAAAAA
>CAKZYZ010000180.1 GCA_937885075.1 uncultured bacterium
ACTTAAGATAAAGGCTCGCTTGTAATTCGACTGTAATTGGACTTGCAATAGAAAGCTCCACCGCATAGTATTAACTCTTAGAACAAAGAGGATATGATGAGATGGAACTCGTCACTCACAAGTTATTGAGACAACCCCGGAAAATAATTTTAACAATTTATTAACGGCCTTTATTTTCAACGTCCTTTAACTTCAACGTCCCTATTTTTCAACGTCAATTTTCTTCAACGTTTAAGTTAGCGCCGAAGGCGCTAACTTAAAGTCTTAATCTCATATTTACGTGTGCCAAGTCCAGCCTTCTCCGCCTCTCTCAAAAACGGTTCCACCTCGACCCCGAAGAGGGTCTTAAATTTGTCTTTCACCCGAGGTAAAGATGTGAACTGTGAAGAGACCGAGGATGGTATCTTCTTTTTGGAAACTTGCAGACTCTTCCTGACCGTAATCGACCCCGGGATCAAGGGAGCTTTCTGGAGAAGATCGACCGCAGCTTGATCCACGGCCACGATATCATGGGAGACCAAGATTCCCTGGTCCGGGACAAAGGCCGGATCACTCCAGTCGCAGCAGTCGCAGTCAGGAGCGATATCAATCAATAGATTAACAAAGAGAGACTTGCCCTTCTTTTCGGCCATAACCGCGTGAGCGTAAGCGGCGGACTTGGGCGAAATAAGAGCGGTCTCCGTCTTCCATAGTATGGGGATAGCCCCGACCGGGCAGACCGCAATACATTCTCCACAGCCGATGCAGCGAAGGTGGTTGATCTTTGCTTTTGCTTCTCCTTCCTGGGCAATCGCGTTTACCGGACAATAATCCCGGCAGGTCCCGCAAGCCACGCATTTCTCTTCCTTTACCAACGGTTTCAGATCACTGTGCATAACCTGTTTCCCCGCCTGAGAAGCCAGGCCCATACTAACATTTTTGAGAGCACCGGCATAACCGAAGACCACATGTCCGGTAACATGGGTAATAATCAGGAGACTATCCGCCTCCAATGCCACCCGGGCAACCCAAACCGGTCGTGATCCGATGGAACTGCCTTCAATCTCGACAAATTCATCGGCGATAACAATCGGCGCCCCGATATTTTCTTCAGTAAATCCATGGTTCCGGGCGGTAATAAGATGATCCTCGGTAGTATGGCGGCTTCCCCGGTAGAGGGTATTGGAATCGGTTAGAAATGGTTCCGCACCCAGATCTTTTAACTTATTCACCAGGAGACGGGCATAGGCCGGTCTGAGATAGGAGGTATTTCCCTCTTCCCCGAAATGGACCTTGATACAGACCTTATCCCCTCTCTGAAAAATTTCCGGTCCCCCGCTCCGGTCAAATAGATCGGAGAGCTTATCCAGGAGCGAGCGCCGGGCATGAGCTGTCGGATCGGTGAAGTAGACTGTTGGCTTCATCTTATTCTATACCTTCTTTATTTTAAGGAATTGGGAGATAGTATGGGGTAAACTGGACGCAGTTAGCGGTAAAAACTGTCCAGTCCTGATTTAAAGTTGTCACTTTTTCTGATTGAAACTTCTTGCTTTTATTCCCCCAACCCTCCTCCCAAGACTAATTTCCAATGTCCAACTTCCAATATCCAATTTCCTAATTCAACCGGAGATTGGTTATTGGTCATTGGAAATTGGACATTTCGCTTCCTTCACCTGTTTTACCGCTTACCGCTCACCGCTCACCGCTCACTGCTCACTGCTCACCGCTCACCGCTCACTGCTCACTGCTCACCGCTCACTGCTTACCGCTCACTGCTTACCGCTTACTGATTACCGATCACCGCTTACTACCCGTTTAATAATTCTATAAACTCTTCCTCAGAAATTACCTTTACCCCCAGCTTCTTCGCTTTCTCCGCTTTAGAACCTGGGTTCTCTCCAACTACCACCAGGTCGGTCTTCCCGCTCACACTGGAGGTGGGACGCGCCCCCTCCTTCACAGCCAGTTCTTCACACTCTAAGCGGCTATAATGACTGAGCGTTCCGGTAAAAACAATAGTCAAACCTGACAGTTTTCCAGAGGGAGGCGGTATGCTCCCGGGGGATATAGACTTCCCCACACCCGATTCCTGCAGCCTTTTCACAACCTCACGATTACGATCGTTGGTAAAGAACTGCCGGATGCTCTCCGCCATGACAGGACCAATCTCATCGATATTTTCCAGTTCTTCCTGAGAAGCACTCTCCAGTTTCTCCAGAGTTGGGTACGCCCTAATTAAGGTTCGAGCGGACGTCCGGCCGACATGGCGGATCCCCAGGGCGTAGATCAATCTTTCCAGAGAACGGGTCTTGCTCTCTTCAATCGCCCTCAAGAGATTCCCGGCTGACTTCTTCGCCATCCGGGGAAGAGCCGCCACCTGGTCTTCACTAAGATAATAAAGATCGGCGGGACTCTCCACCAGACCGCCGGCCACCATCTCCTCAATCAGCTTCGGTCCCAGGCCTTTAATATACATTGCCGCCCGGGAGGCGAAGAGCTGAAGACGCTCTTTAACCTGGGCAGGACACGAAATATTCTCGCACCGATAAGCAACCTCACCTTCCGGCTGAACAACCGGAGAACCGCAGGCGGGACAGATCTCCGGCATCTTGAATTTTCTCTCCTCCCCGGTCCGCTTCTCCTTCAATACCCTCACTACCTGGGGGATTATCTCTCCGGCTTTCTCCACCATCACCATATCACCGATCCGGATATCCTTCCGATCAATCTCATCCTGATTATGGAGACTGGCTCTCCGGACAGTACTCCCGGAGATCAATACAGGTTCCAGCTCAGCCACCGGAGTTAATTTCCCCAGCCTTCCGACCTGAACGGAAATATCATTCAGCCGGGTCGGGAGCTGCTCGGCCGGAAATTTATAGGCGATCTGCCACCGGGGTGCTTTTGATGTCGTCCCCAGCTGCTCCCGCAGTTCATAAGAGTCGACCTTAATCACCATCCCGTCAACCATATAGCTCAGCTCACTCTTCTTCTCCTGCCAGAACCGGCAGTACTCTATGACCTCATCCATATTCCCGCAGAACTTATAATTCGGCTCAACCCTGAACCCAACTTCCTCCAGCTTCTTCAACAGTTGATAGTGGCTCAGGCAGGAGAGAACCTCCGGGTGGGGAGTATCATAAACCCAGCAGTTCAGACGACGGGTAGCAGTAACCGCGGGATTGAGCTGCTTGAGAGAGCCGGCGGCGAGATTACGGGGGTTGGCGTAAACTACCTCACCCAGTTCTTCCTGTTTAAAATTTATCTTAGCGAAACGTTCTTTATCTATATATACCTCTCCCCTAACCTCTATTTTATGAGGTATCGCATCGCCTACAAGATGGATGGGGATGGACCGGATTGTCTTAATATTGGCGGTGACATTATCGCCGGTACTTCCATCTCCCCGGGTTGCCCCCGCCTCCAGAAGACCATCCTGGTAGATCAGGGCGACCGAGATCCCGTCGATCTTCAACTCCACGGTATAAGTGAACTCTGCCTCGGGGAGGAGCCGCTGATTCCTCCGTTCAAACTCCCGGAGTTCATCCTCGGAATAGGTATTATCCATACTGAGCATCGGCGTCTCATGGCGATATGGCTTGAATTCCTTGAGAGCCTCACCGCCAACCCTCTGAGTGGGAGAATAAGGGGTGATCAACTCCGGGAAGAGAGTCTCGAGAGAAATCAGATCCCGGTAAAGCAGATCGTATTCATAGTCTGAGATCTCGGGAGAATCTTTCACATAATACAGATACTCATGGTGCCTGATCTCCTTGCGGAGATGGGAGATCTTCTCCTCTGCATCTTTCTTGTTCTTAGGACTTAGCTTCGCAACTTTTTTGCCACTAAGACACAAAGCAACAAAGCAAAAAATTAAAGACACGTATGACTA
>CAKZYZ010000181.1 GCA_937885075.1 uncultured bacterium
TTATCTGTCCTCCCGGCTTTCGCCGTTAGTCCATTACACTTCCGAGCGGCTGATTAGACCTTACTCGGGAGAGCTTCCCGCCGTAGCGGCTCTCTCTCAGTTTGCAGCATTGCCAGGTTACCCAGGAAAATTAGAATACCCTCTCCTCCTGCCTTCCTGCTTTCCTTAGAGGTTATTGTCCCGAGACAAAATACTGAACAATTCAGGAGAGAAAATTATGAAGCGGGAATTAACCACGGGGATGGAATTTGCGGTGGACCTCTTTCAGGCGATCACGATCCACATGGGTATATATCTGGGTGGTACCGATATTGGAATGACCGAGCAGTTCCTGGATCACCCTGAGATCGGCCCCCTGACTGAGAATGTGGGTGGCAAAGGAATGCCGGAGAGTATGGGGACTGACTTTTTTCTTAATCCCGGCCATCATGATATATTTCTTCACCAAACACCAGAGCCAGCCGCGCGTAAAGAGTTTCCCCAGCCGGGAGATGAAGAGATGTGGAGAATTTTTCCTCTTTAATAGCAGCGGACGCGCCTTCTCCAGGTATTCCTCGATCGCCTTAGCGGCTTTCCTTCCCAGCGGTACAATCCGCTCCTTCCCCCCCTTGCCCCAGGCCTGGACAAAACCCGACTGGAGATTAACATCTTCCAATCGGAGCCCGACCAGCTCTGAAGCCCGCAAGCCGCTGGCATAGAGCAGCTCCAGAACCGCCCGATCCCTCAACCCCTGAGTGGTGGATATATCCGGCTGCCGGAGAAGCAGCTCTACTTCGGAGATAGAGAGAACCTGCGGGAGTATTCTCCAGAGACGGGGAGACTCGATCACCTCGGTCACGTCCCGGCGAAGATATCCTTCGATGGTCATAAACCGGAAGAACATCCGTATCGCGACCAGAGCTCGGGAGAGAGAACGCGGCTGCAACCCCCGGTCCTTCTCCGCCATCAGAAAATCCATTACATCATCCCGCTTAACCTCCCCGAAGTCACGCTTCCCTTGCCCTTCTATAAATGAGATAAATTTTTCCAGGTCGGACCGGTAATTATAGGTGGTGTTTCCGCTCAGGCCCCGTTCGATATCCATGTAATTGATAAACTCATCCAGATATACATTTTCCTTCGGAAAAGCTATCTCTTGAAAGTCGGCGGTATCATCCTGCCAATCGTTATTTTCCGGGGAGTTCATCGCTGGATATTATTCAAAACGAATTTTAACCACGAAGAACACGAAGTTCACGAAGATATTCAAAAAAAACAGATACAATTATAGAGCTTCTCAAGTGTTTTTCTTCGTGCTCTTCGTGTACTTCGTGGTTTAAAGTATCATGGGGAAGTAATCAGGTTAAAAATGGATTGGATTGTCTTTCTTCCCCGATGGTGGAATGGGGGCCGTGGCCGGGGAGGATGATCGTGTCATCGGGGAAAGAGAGGAGACGGTTCCGGATACTTTCCATAAGCAGACTCCACGAGCCGCCGGGAAAATCGGTCCGGCCCACTCCTCCGGCAAAGAGAGTATCTCCGGTAATAATTACATCCGGCTGATCGCTCCGGGATATCAGAAGACATATCCCTCCCGGACTATGACCGGGCGTGGATATCACCTTCAGCATCATCTCTCCCACCTGAATTTCATCCCCATCCTGGAGCTCCCGGTCAGAGGGCGGCGAGTCAAGGGGACCGAAACCCATCGCGCTCAGATTAAGCCCGGGATCAGTTAGAAATGAAACATCATCTCTGTGAATCAAGAGAGGAATATCATACTTCTCCTTAATCGCCCGGTTCGCCGCGATATGGTCGATATGGCCGTGAGTATTGATCAAGACCACCGGCATTAACTTCTCCTCTTCTATAACAGAGATAATCTCTTCCGGATCCCCCCCGGGATCGATGATCGCCGCGCTTCCTCCGTCCTTATCCCATGCTACATAACAGTTGGCCTGTAGAGGACCAACGGCCAGTTTTTTGATCTTCATCTAACGTTTCTCCACACTTTAAAAGCATTCTTAATTCAAATATTAAACCGGATTATAAATGACGAAATCCGAATGACGAATGACGAATGAATGTCGAAACCCGAATGCTAAATGACGAATGACGCTGCGGCGGGCCTCCCGGTGCATTGGACAGCCGACTTCGCCATAGTAGCCTTCAGGCTACGACGGCTGAATTGGGCATTTATTCATTTGATTTTCTTTCGGATTTCCTCATTCGGATTTCGTCATTTATATTAAACCGTGTTCCCTCATACTGAAGTATCCGTCCCCGGTGACAATGATATGATCGAGCACCTCGATCCCGACCGCGGAACAGGCGTCTTTCAGACGACCGGTAATCTCCTTATCCTCGATACTGGGGCGGAGACTCCCGCCCGGATGATTATGGGCGAAGATCAGACGGGTGGCATTGTTCTTTAACGCCGCCGCGATTACTTCCCGGGGGTGGATCGCCGAACGGTCAACCGTTCCCTGGAAGAGCTGCTCCGCCTCGATGATCTTATTGGCATTGTTCAGATATATAACCTGAAAGACCTCTCTCGGCAGTCCGCCCAGGGCCTGCCGGAGATAATTAAAGACCGCCTGGGGCGAACCGGCAAAGGGTTTCTCCTCCGCCTTCTCCTTCAGGTAAAGAGCGGAGGCTTCTCTGACTAACTGGAGGCCTATGGTATTCTTCGGCCCCAGGTTTTTTATTTCCTGCAATTGTTCGGAGGACGCGTTCAAAACCCCTTTCAAAGAGCCAAATTTTTTAATCGCGGCTTTTGCCTCTGTCTTGCGATCCTTTCGAGGTTCACCCAGTGTCAACAAAAGCTCAACCACTTCATAATCGTGAAATCCTTTAAACCCCGTTTTTCGGAAACGTTCTTTCAACCGTTCACGATGGCCCTCATTATCATCTTTCTTACCTGAGCTCATAACATGAAAATTGCTTACGCCTTTTATTTAGTCGAGAAAAAAGCTCCCGCAAACCACAATGGATGTATCTTTCAAGCCATTAACAATTTTTATTTTTACAACGTAAAAATAAAAATATGCTTGTAACTAATCCCGGATATACTACTATAGCCCCGATCTGAATACTAACTATAAAAAGACAATCGCAATACAGCTCCACTAATTTGGCCTGGCCGACGGCGGGGTTAAATTAAATAAGGAGGAGATTCATGGAAATTATTAAAAATAACGGCATTCTCATAGTAAATATGGTACCGCGATTCGACGCTTACTCCGCCAAGGAAGTAGAAGCGGATCTGAATGAAGCTCTCGACAATGGGGCGGATAAGATTCTCTGTGATTTCTCCGGGACCGAATACATCTCCTCCGCCGGATTGCGGGTACTTCTTGCCACCGCCAAGAAATTAAAGAAGTCCGGAGGCTCTATCTGCCTCTCCGCCCTCAAGCCATACGTAAGCGAAGTCTTTGAGACCGCGGGTTTCACCCCCCTCTTCAATATCTACGGTTCCGAGAAAGAAGCCCTGGCCGGGATGGAGTAAGTAGTCGGTTATCAGTAAGCAGTAATCAGAACCTCGGCCCCGTATCCCGCATCAGCGTGGTCCCGCCTCCGACAGGCAAACTATATCACTTCATGTACCGCGGTCAGCGACCGCGGCTACAATTTCGCGAGAGTTGCCTATATTCACACATCAGTGGACAACTCGTTTACGATCGAGCATAAGTTGTCCACTTCACTGCTTACCGATTACTTACTATCTTCTCCTTCTTCCAGGACCTGGCGCTGCATGGCCGCCAGGTACTCATCCAACTCCTCGATGCTCTCGAAGATCTCCTGCTTCGGGAGGGCGTAGATTATATCGAAGACCCGCTTGACCTGGGGGGGAATCTCAACCATGACGAATCTCCCGTCCGAATTGGCCAGAGCCTTCTTGGTCTTGATAATCACCCTCACCCCCATACTGCTGATATACTCCACCCCTCCCATATCAAATATAATGACCCGGGGGGACTTTCCTAAGACACTATCGACTTCACCCTCCAGAATCGGGGAGATCGGAAGAGCACACGTCTGAACTCCAGTCACACTGATATATCTCGTATGCCGTCTTCTGCTTGAAAAAAAAAACAACAAAACAAAACAAAAAAAAACAACAAAAACTGATGC
>CAKZYZ010000182.1 GCA_937885075.1 uncultured bacterium
TTCAAGCAGAAGACGGCATACGAGATATATCAGTGTGACTGGAGTTCAGACGTGTGCTCTTCCGATCTGGAAACTGAGTCCTCCCGCCAGGACAGCGCAGACTAATGTGCCGCCGATAATGGCCGTCTTTTTCTTAATAATCAGCTTTAACAACAATCTCATGTCGATCTCTTCCGTCATCACATCTCCTCCGTCTATATTTTATTGAAATCCGAAGATTTATCTCCGGCAGAATAGCCCGAACCTCGGACCACACTCTTATAAACCTCCATCGTCCGCCGGGCAATTTGTTCCCAGTCATACTTACGAACCAGGAGTGCCTGTTGCGCTTCCATCTCTTTTCGGGAAATACCTTCCTGGAATAATTCCGAGAGCTTCCGACTTAAGCTGTCAATATCACCCGCCGGGAAGTACCGCTCTTCCGGAAGAGGAACCTCCCGGTTCGGAGCAATATCACTGACCAATACCGGAAGTCGATAACTCATCGCCTCCAGCAGCGCGATCGGCAAACCTTCATGATATGAGGGGAGAACAAAGAGGCCGGCACTGGAGAAAAGCTCGGCCAGGGGAAGCCCGGTGAGATACCCGGGGAGAATAATTCGGGTATCCCGGAGGGCCGCGGCTTGGATATCCCGACTGGTCTCATTCTCATGGTCAGCCCCCCCGGCCAGAACGAGCTTATATTCCGGTTTCTTTAATAGTTGGTAAGCGGCTATCAGGTCAAGTAACCCCTTTTCGGGAACAAAACGACAGGCGGAAAGAACATATTTCCCCGGTTGCAGCCCGAATCGCTCCAGGATTTTTCCGGGCAGGATCTGCTCCGGAATAACAACGCCATTAGGTATTAATCGTAGGTCTCTTCGGCCATACTTCTTCTCCAGCATCTCCTTGATGCCGGTTGAGATAACTATAACCCGGTCGGCAAACCGGGTGCCCATCATCTCTCCCAGGGAGAGAATAAACCGGGCCGGCTTTCCCCATTTCTGACGGAGATAATCCGGACCATGGTTGGTTACCACCACCTTCATTCCAAGAATTTTTGCCAGGGGAGAAAATATGGAAGGTCCAATGGCATGGAGATGGATAATATCCGGACGATGGCGGGCTGCAACAATAGTTCCCCAGAAAGTATGGATAATCGTCTCCAGATGTTTGTTACGGCGGGCCGACAGATGGATAAATTTAACCCCGCGCCACTCGGAATAACGCCGAGCCCGGGGAATATAGGGAGCCCGGGTGATGACTGTCACCTCGCATCCCAGTTTTACCAAACGGGTATAGAGCTCCTCACAATGTTTCTCAACTCCTCCCGGCACATTGGGAAAACCCCGTAATCCCAGAACAAATATTTTAATCTTTTTATGAGTCATTAATCAGATCCACTTTTGGTTCTCTTCCTTTTTTAATTATTTCACCCCTCGCTATGATTATAGAAAAATACCCATCCGGCAATATATTTTTTAGAACTGATAAAAGAGAAAAAGTTCCCGGGGTTAAGTTCCCGGCATATGAAGCGGTATCAATATCAAATTACGGATATAGAGACCGCTATTTCGTGACACATTTCTGATCTGAATATCTCTGATTATCCGAGGATAGGGGAATGAATAAACCGTATAGTATTCGTGAGCCATGAACTCCTTCCCGCGGGAATTTATCGGCCAACTGCGGTAGATGGCCGCCGGACGATGCTTCCTCTGCCAGGGCAGGGCATATTCCCGCCAAACCTCCGCGGTGTGAATCCCAACGATAATCGGAAGAACCAATTCTTCCCCGTGATCCGGATTCACCACTATCTCTCCCAGCAGACTTCCCTGAGGAAGAAAACTACTGGTATGCCCGAAAGAAATCAAGCCTAACCCGGATATTTTTCCTTGCCCCTTAAAATCAATCATTATCTCCGTTCCCGGCCCGAGGAAAGTTTCCTCCCCCAGAGACCGGGCCCCGGAACCGAAATGACTTTTTATCAATTCATTCCGGGGAAGAAAAGAGTTCCAGCCGGGCGATAAGTTGAATGATACCAGGCCAAGGGATTTTGCCCCGCCGGTTTCCAGTCCCCCCCCTAACTCCGGATCATAAATCGAGATATCCATCTGGATGGACCCCGGATACAGCACCAGGGGAATCTCCCGGGAGACAACCACCTTAACCACTTCTCCCATTGAAGGAGTCGGGATTATCTTCCCCTTCAAGGAAATTCGTCCGGGATGAGAACTGGAAGAGAAGGTAAGCTCCGGCTGGACTTTACCGGAAGAAAACTCCCGGCCTTCAATAAATAGCGTCAGATTAAGTCTGTCCCCGGTCCTCAACTCCGACTGCGAAAAATTATATCCCCTCAGAATCAACCGGTCTTCCCAGACAATTCTCAGGGGAACTTCCGGGGTCAGATTTTTCAGTCGAGATTCGGCCTCCTCCAGTTTTGCTCTCTCCCCATTTTCCTGATAGAGGCGCCGCAGAGCGGACCAACCGCCCCGATGCCCGGGCAAAATTTTAACGGCTTGCTGGTATTGAGCCAGAGCGGTATCTCTGCTCCCCAGCTCTTCTTCCGCCCGCCCGGACTGATAAAACGCGTCCGCGAACTCAGGATCAAGACTCACCGCTTTCCGGAGAAAAACCGCAGCCTGATCGGCTTCTCCCCTCTCCAGAAGCGCCCGGCCCAGCCAATAATTAGTCCGGCCTGATTCCGGTGGCAGTTTTATAAGTTCCCGCGCCGCGGACGCCACGCCGGACCAATCACCCAGCAAGGCCAGATTGGAGATTATCCGCAATGGCATCGGCCCGGCAGGACGCAATCCCGAAAACGCCGCCCGGAACAATTGGACCGCCGCTTTATTCAGTCCCAGTCCGGCATATTCCCGGCCCAGCAGGAAAAGGTTATCATCGGAAATCCCCAGTAGCTCTTCCATCCGGTCGGGTCTATGCCAGGCGGCCCGGGCGGCCGCGCGGCGGAGCGCTTGAACATCACCCCCATTCTTCAGCCACTCCATCCGGCTGGAATAGTAAGCGTAGGCAATGAAATCATAGAGCCGACCGGGAATATTATATCCCCGGCCATTGAGAAGAGGAGGAGTATAAAGGATATAACCGGCCAAAATAATGACAATAAATATGACCGGGGCTATCGTAATATAAAACTTTGTTTTCTCCTTCATAGAGGACTGAAGAAAAGGGTTAAGCGAGGAAAAAAGATCACCACGATTCTATGTAAACCGGGCTGGATGTAATTAAAATCCTGATCTGCCCATTGTTGCTCCCATCAAGGTCTTCTCCCCCGCCATCGGTTATAATCCGCTTCGATCCGTCTATAGATACCACCCGGATTCTTTCATAGGGATAGGACATGTACCCGGAAGTCCCATCCTGCGCCCAGATCACCTCCTTGATCTCCCCGGATGAAGCTGAGACAAAATCATAACCTTCCAGATTCGGGGAGTCGGTTTCCACTACCCTACTATAGACATAATCACCCAGCTCGGCGGTCATGGTCTGGTAAGAGATATAGGCCGGTTTGGGGTCAGAGAGATCTTCCTCCCGCAAAAGACCGCCGTCGAAGGTCTTGCCCTCTTCGGTGGAAAGGGGAAACCATAGAACCGTTTCCAGCCCGGCGGAAAAACCCCTGCTATACACCCGGGGGACATAACGGGCCTGAACTTGAAGCTTATATTGATCGCCCCAGATACCAACCTCGCTGCAGATCATGGGTTTGGCCACGCCATACCAGGCCAGCACGGCTTTAAGAGAATTTGCTTTGCCGATGATATTCCCCCAGGTCTCATGGGCAAAGTAATAGTAATGAAAATTCATAATATCAAAGTAGGGGGCACCGCCATTCTCGATAACATCATTAATAAACCTCTTATTAAAATTACCCGATCCATCCGGCTGGACAAAACCATCATAAGCCAGCCCTCCCATTACTACCCGAGCGGACGGATCGGCCGCTTTGATCGCCGGATAGACCGCCTTCAGCATCAGGGCGTATTCTTTCCCATAATACCCCCAGGTATTTATCGTTGCACCATAGTCCGGCTTGGTACCATCCGGCTCATTGAATAGTTCCCAGTATTTTATGTTATAGGGGGCACGGCTGTAACGATTCACTACCGCGCCGACAAACTCGGCAAAATCGGCGCGGGCGGAGTCATTAAATGGTCCGGAACGGATCGAACCGGCCCAGGATGGGATATCGGCGATAATAATAATCGGGCTCAGGCTCCTCTCTCCGTAGTCAGCCATAAGCTGATCATATATCTCCCAGTGGAAATTATCCGCTGTGGTATTAGTCGGCTCCACCCGGGCCCAACTGAGATAACCATACCGGGTAGTACCTGCTCCCGCCTCAATCAACTTGTCCAAATGGCTTTCATCGCTGTATTGACGCATTACCTCGATCCCGAAATCCGGCAGTTCCGGGATTGACCAGTACCGGGGAGAAGCCACGGGGAAATCTCCCGGTCGGCCGTAATAGATCCGGGAGATACCCTTAATCGCCCAGAGTCCTGAGTTCGGGCGGAAGATAGCTATCTTAGCAGAGCCATCCCCGGTAATATTGCCGGGTTGGGGGATATCTTCGGAAGCGCCGAAATATGACCGGGTAACATTCCGGATCGCCCAGAGGCCGGCACTGCTCCGGAATATCCCGATATCAGAAAGACCGTCTCCATCATAATCAACCGGGATAGGTAGGTCGGAAGAGCCGCCGAAGTAGGAACGGGCCCCGCCGCGGATTGCCCAGAGGCCGCTGCTGCCCCGAAAAATACCTGCTTCTTCGGTACCATCACCGTTGTAATCTCCCGGGACCGGTGCATCCCCGGAAGAACCGAAATAGATACGGGTACAATTCCGGATCGCCCAGAGACCGGAGGATGGCCGAAAGATTCCGATCTCATCGAGTCCATCACCGGAAAAATCTCCGGTTACCGGTTGATCCTGCGAACCGCCGAAATAAATCCGGGGCCCGCCCCGGATCGCCCAGAGACCGCTGGAGGGCCGGAAGATCGCGGCGACTGAAGCCGAAGAACTGTTATAGTTCAGGGGAACCGGGTAATCCCCCGCTCCTCCAAAATAAAACCGGCTCACATCCCGGATTGACCATAACCCGATTGAAGCCCGGAAGATCGCCACATCTCCGGTTCCATCTCCGTTAAAATCTCCCGCCGTTACCGGCGGGATTACGATGAATAATGTCAAAAGACTGCTTAATAATATATTTTTCATAATTTTTGTATCTTCTCACTAAATAGGGGCAATCTCCTCGTTCCCACGCTCTGAGTGGGAATGCGTCACGACGCAGAGCGTCGTGACGAGGGGTAGAATCGATTACCCCTGCTTATTGAGAAGATACTAATTTTTCTTTTATTACTGTATATACTTCGTAATACCGTAAAATAGCGGTTGCCGCTTTTAAGTCATTTTCGGCTTTCAGCAGCCAGTCCTGGTAATTCTTGGAATTTTTATCCATAAACTACGCCTCCCCGGGTTAGTATTTCTTTAATAAAAGAATTCCCTCTTTCCATGCTCAATTTTATCTCCTCCGGAGTATAGACAATAATATCCAGAGGAAAAATCCGTTCTGAAAAAATCTTTTGTATTTGACGCGCCCTTTGATCTCTCCGTAAGTTAGATTCCATAATAACAAATAAATCAATATCACTGTCATCATCAGGCACTCCCCAGGCATATGAGCCAAAGAGAATAATTTTCAAGGGATGAAACTGGTCTTTTATTTTATCAACAATATTCAGAATTAATTTGTTTGTTGCCATTTGGGCACCTCAATAACTAAATTAGCGCCAATTTGGACAGTATGCCGTCCAAATTGATCATTTTCTCGCCCACCGTTAAGAAGATTATAACAGATTCATTTTGGCCGTCAGGAATTCCGCCGGTGAAATAAAATATACTTTTGTTTTACCTACCTTCCGATCTCCTTTAAGAGATAAATTAACACAGTATGCTACTTCCGGCTGATACTTTTCGATAAAACTTCTCAAAGATCTGCCGATTTTGAACTCTTTTAGCTCACTCGCCTTCGCTTCAAATGGTATCGGATTCATTCCCTTCATTAAAATAAATTCTACTTCCGCGCCGGACTTGGTGCGCCAGAAGTTTATCCGTGAGGAGAATGACCGTTCTTCACTCAATAACAGGTAAATCAAATTCTCGAAAATCGCACCCCGGTCCGGTCGATATTTAAAGTCACTATAATTAGCAATAGCAAGATTTCGCAATCCAAGATCTCGAAAATAGATTTTTGGACTTTTAACCAGTTCCTTTCTGGAATTTTTAAAGAAAGGCCGAACAAAATCCAGAACGAAAGTTTGCTCTAAATAGAAAAGATAATTATCGAGTGTATTCTTATGGATCCCCAGAGTGGAAGATAACTCATGCTTATTGATGAGACTCCCTACCTGGGAAGCAAGAACTTTAACCAGGTTGATAAACGCAGTCTCATTTTCAACCTTAAGAAAGGTCTTTATATCTTTTTCCAGATAACTACGGAAGATTTCTTCTATAAGTCGAAGTTTTATCTTCCTATCTCCGGCCAGCGCTACAGCGGGATATCCGCCGTATCTGAAATAATGATCCAGAATCTGATTATACTTATTCTTGCTCGTTAAAGTTTGTTCCGGTTCCTCTTCGGGAAAGATGGCTTGAGAAAGCTCCAACAGATTGAATGGTTGGAGCTGAAAAACTACTTTCCGACCGGTTAACGCCTCCTGTACTTTGCTTTTAATCTCCAGCGTGCTGGAGCCGGAAACGATGAACTTGGCGGGGAGATGCAAATCATATAGCCCTTTTAAGAACAACCCCGGTTCCTTTAGACGCTGTATTTCGTCTATAAATATATAAGTTCTGCTTTTCGATCGATTTATTAGATCCACCAGGCGGCCGGGATCGTCAAAGAAGTCGATCTGTCCGGGAACATCAAGGTTAAAATAAAAAATATTGCTGGTTTTGGGCAGCAATTGATCATAGATCAATCTATAGAGAAGTACACTTTTCCCTGTCTGACGGGCACCGGTGATCACAATGATCTCCTCCCTCTTCAGCCAGGGGATAATCTCCCGTTCAATCTGACGGGGAACTACCCGACGAGGCAATTTTGCCCCGGATCTTTCCAGTTCATTTTTTTTGTTAACTTTATCCCTCACAAACAACCCCACTATTATTACATGTAATTTTAGTGGGGCTATTATAGCAGGCCAATATAGTGAGTCAAATTATTTCTGCCATTCATAGCCGACAATAAAGCCCCCATCTATCTCTTTTACAGAGATAAAATAATTAAATTCTTTCTCTATAATAGAGAAAGATGCCGAAGGGATTGCCCTGACAGCTAAAATCCGTCCCATGGGAGAGCGGTCACCCGATCACTCAGTTTCTGCCTTTGAGGAGAACGGCAGACAAGATAACCTTTTTTGCTCCGATTCGAATTCAGGTCTAAAAATGTTTCGATATGCCGGATATCCTGCCGGGATGGCTTTGCTGTCCATTTGACTTCAATGGGGATTAAGGTTTGGGGTGTTTCAAGAATAATATCCACTTCCGATCCGGTCACAGTCTTCCAGGTTGAAAGCCGATATCCCCGGCCGGCATAGCGGCATCGAAAATACAATTCGGTCATAACCCATTGCTCAAAGAGATGCCCCGGATCCAGTGAGATCAGGGTATCATTTAAGGGCAATTCAGCCAGGAGGTGGCGGACGCCCAGATCGAAGATCAGGAATCGGGGGGCGGTGATAATTCTTTTGCGGCTTTGGGCAAATGGTAGAATCCGGATCCCGATATATGTATCTTCCAGGACCTGATAAAAGTTCCTTAGAGTATTACCAGCCACACCAACCGCGTTAGCCAGTTTAGTATAGTTTACATGTTGCCCTGATTCCAGGGCGGAGATCCGGAGAAACCTCAGAAAAGCCCCCATATCATGAACAATATTTTCCTGGCGAATTTCGTTCTCGACATACAACTCAACATACGCGGCCAAGGTCTCCGCCCAGGAATCCTTATTTTCCTGATAAAGACCCGGCAAATTGCCATAGATCAGATAATCATTGAGCGTTCTAACCGGGAATTTATCGCCCCGGCCCATGTGGATCGGCAATAACTCACATTTTCTCTGTTCCGCCTGCAATACCGGCGAGAGCAGAAGGCTGTGAACCCGGCCCGGCAACAGATTGGCGGACCGGCGTTTTAACTGCCGGGCTGAACTGCCGCTCAGGAAAAACCTGAAGCGATCGGGATCTTTATCATATAGATACTGAACATCATCAAGAAGCCCGGGGACTTTTTGAATCTCATCGATCAATACAGTATCAATATTATTCTCCGCCTCAAGCTCTCTGGCCAGCAAGCCGATATCAGTTTCATAACGCCGTCTCTCTCGCCGATCCTGTAGATTAATAATAAATGTAGTTCTCCCCGAGCTTATACAATGTTTCAAAAGGGTTGATTTTCCCGTCTGCCGGGCCCCGAAGAGTAATACCACTTTCTTACGGTCTTCCGATTTAGCATGATCCGCCTCATCGAAGACTAAAGAATTTCTGAGAAATCTGTTATAAAATTTTATCTTCATATTTTACACCCCACTGCATATATACCGGTAATATATGCAGTGGGGTGATCGATGTCAAGGGGGAGTTTATCAATTATATTTCTTTCGAGCTTAATCTATTCCAGACTACCCAACTATTATTACATGTCATTTTAGTAAGGCTATTATGGCGGATCAAAATAGTGCGTCTAATTGTTTTAACCTGAGTTACCTCAATCTCTCCCAAATTACTGCTTCGGAATTTCAATAAGCTCGTAGTGCAGGACTTCAGTCCTGCCTTCGTTGGGCAGGATTGAAGTCCTGCACTACGAGGTTGCGCCTCAGGCGCCAACTTACAACTTTAGGCACTTTCAACTTTACACTTTCTTCAATAAGCCCCTTCCCCCTTAAAAACCACCACAATCGTCCGAAGAATAATCTTGATATCGAGCCAGAAGGACCAGTTCTCGATATAGAAGAGATCGAGTTTCATCCATTCACGGAAGGTGAGATTACTCCTTCCGCTCACCTGCCAGAGACAGGTCAGTCCCGGACGGATCTCCAGCCTCTTTAACTGCCAGTCTTCATATTTAACCACTTCATTCGGGGTCGGCGGACGGGGACCGACCAGGCTCATATCCCCTCTGAGCACATTCCAGAGCTGAGGGAGCTCATCCAGGCTGTAGCGCCTTAATATTCTTCCCACCCAGCTGACCCGGGGATCATTCTTGATCTTGAAGATCGGACCGTCGGTCTCGTCCAGATGCCGGAGTTCATCCAGCATCTTATCGGCATTCTCATGCATGGTCCGAAACTTAAAAAAATTAAAGAGTATCCCCTTCTTCCCGTTTCTCTTTGAAGCGTAGATAACCGGACCGGGGGAATCGATCTTGATCGCTAGTCCGATCCCCAGCATAACCGGGGCGAGAATAATCAAAGCCAGGGTCGAAGCCACGACGTCAAATGATCGCTTCAGAAGAAGATCGGCGCCATGCAGCCCCCGATTGTAATATTCCAGCAAAGGAATCCTGCCCAGGTAACCCGACTTAACCCCTTCCATCCCCATACTCATCAGGTCCGGGACCACCCGAATATTTTTACCTAATTTCCGGCAAGCCATAATCAGACGGGCCACCAGATCCCGTTCGGAGGGGATAGAGACCAGCACCTCATCAACAAACTTTTTTCTGACCACCTCCTCAAAATTCTCCGACCGTCCCAGGATCGGATATCCTCCTTTCTCCCCGGTCAGAGTATCATCTAAAAAACCGATAACTTCCAGACCGAGATACCGATTCCGCGCGATCTCCCCGGCCAAGGCCAGTCCGACCTTCCCCGCCCCCACAATCAGAACATGCTGGTTGTTAAACCCCCGGGCCACCCTCCGGCGGACCAGATAGCGTTTAAAGATCCGCCAACCGATCAACGTGATAAAGAGGGAGGCGGTCTGGAGGATGAACACCTCCCGGGAAAAAATTTTGATCTGAAGAAAAAATACCGCGGCGGCCGCCGGGAGGAGCGCCAGGAGCAGCGCTTTACCGGTCAGAACCGACTCATCCAGATAGGAGATCGTTCGATCGGTGGTATAGAGGTTGTACATCCGGAGAAGAATAAGGATCAGTGCCGCCCAGAAGAAGAAGACCAGCGAATGCTGGCCCAGGTCGGGGAGCCATAATACCGCCGGGTTCGGGGAGATGATCAGGCGGTGGATGAGGTCCGGGTTATATTTAAAGATATAGGGGAGGTAGAGGCAGAGAACCATCAGGATTAGATCAATGATCAGATATAAAATTTGTACTCTGGATTTCAATAGATCAACTTCTTCCGGTTATTAATTTAATCTTGCGATAAGACTAATATCATTAGATTTACGCGATACTAAAAATATATCCCACTTCCTAATCGGAACTTAGCCCTTACACCGCTCGGACAACTTTTCCTCTTAGGAAAGCATGAAAGCAGGAAGATTTAAAATACTCCCTCCTCCTGCCTTCCTGCTTTCCTTAGAGGTTATTGTCCCGAGACTTAATATTAAAAAACTCGGGATCCCGAAGTATTCCGGGAAAATTCAGAAACAGTAAAATTAGAATTACGATGGACCCGGTTAAGATATAAATAAGCGGTATCACCACTAATTTAATATTGTCATCATACCGCAGTAACAGTATCATAATAATTATCTCAAGCAATATAGATTATGAAGATATTACCAAGAATTTATCGACGGCTGATCAAAACCATCAGATTCACGCTGGCAATTCCCCTTAGTCTTAGCTTCGCGTGGCACCATCGAAGTCTGCGCCGGACCAGAAAGATTATCTATGTGGTGACCCCTCCCCCCTATCTTCCCAATATCGGGGATCACGCTCAGGTTATCGCCATCCGCCGCTGGATGAAGAAGCACTTCCCGGAACTTCCGGTAATCGAGCTGGATATGGACCAGTGCAAATGGTATCTCCCCGCGATCCGGTGGCTGATCCGGCCGGATGATCTGATTTTTTTTCACAGCGGCGGTAATCTGGGAGACCGCGGCATCTGGTGTGAAAGCCGGAGACGGCTTTATATCCGCTCCTTTCATGATAATAAGATTATCAGTCTCCCCCAGACCATCTACTTCAGCGACACCCCGGTGGGGATGAGGGAGCGGGAGAAGACCCGCCGGATCTATGCCTCTCACCCTGATCTCACAATTATCGCCCGGGATCCCCAAAGTGGAACTATCGCGGAAGAACTATTTCCCCGGGCGACCACTTTCTCTATCCCGGATTTTGTCCTTTCGCTGCCGGACCGATCAAACCGGAATGAGAAGACCTCAGGAAAAATCCTGCTCTGCCTGCGGCCCGACATTGAGGCAGCCCTGACCGATGAGGAACGGAATCAGATCCCCAGGATTATCCCCTACCAGACCGCGTTCTTCGATACCACTTTCTCCGCTTCGATCAAGGCCGGAAACCGGGAAGCGCTTCTCATTCAAACCCTGAACTACTTCTCTTCTTTTGACGGAGTCATCACCGATCGCTACCACGGAGTAATCTTTTCCGTCATATGCCGGAGACCGTGTCTTGTCCTTCCCACCGTCGATCACAAACTCACTTCCGCGATCGAGTGGTTCACAGAAGTTCCCTTTATTACCATCGCCCGGAATCTCGATGAGATCCCCGGGAAACTTGAGCAATGTCTCCGGGGGGGGGATCGATCCGTTCCCGATTGGAATCGAATCTATTTTGATGGACTGCCGGCCCGGCTGGGACTTAAGTTAGCGCCTACGGAGCTAACTTAGTTTCGAACCACAACTGGCGTTTGTATTATTATGGCAATATCAATAAAACTACGGGTAATTCGCTTTGAACCTTCCGGCGGAAAATCGGAAAGGTTCTGAAGCAGTAACCTACTGTAAAACAAACCTACCATAGCGGGAAAAGCTTGCACGTTATTATTTTCCGCGAAAAAATAAGAGAATGAAGACTTCAATCAAGAAACTGCCGGGGGTTAAATGGGCGGCGGGAAAATTATTAGGCCGGTACGTCATTCCCACTGCCTCGATCGAACTGGAGAGGCTCTCGGATGATGAACTACTCAGCCTGATGCGACACGAGACCCACCGGATTGAGAAAGCGCTCTATAACAATCTGCTGATAACGAAACAGAAGCTCTTCGAAGAGAAGAGAGATCGACTGGGGCGGATCTTCCGGATTCTCCAGGAGCGGAGTCTCTCCCCGGAGGAACCTACGGTTGCCTGGGCCCGGCGGGTCCACGACGGTTTCGATTCCCTCCGGGAAAAATTCATCGAACCCGGCAGTACACCCCCGCCGGCTTTCGATCCGGAGGCAGCCGGGCCCTTCATACAGTTTCTGGAAGCACGGAGAAGCGTGCGGGTCTGGGCGGATAATCAACCAGACCAAGATACCCTGAAAAATATTGCCGGAGAAATGATAGATGCCGCTCGCGAGGCGCCGAACTCCGGCAACCGGCAGGCCGGACGATTCCGGATCCTTCAAACGCCGAAAGAGAAGGAACTGTTAGCTAAACTAAAGGAACACCACTGCGTCACCGCCCCGCTTCTAATCTTCGTGGGAATGGACCGCCGCCTCTACGGGGCGATGGGAAAAGAAGAACGCTGCGTCTATATCGACGCGGGCGCTGCCATAATGCAAATGATTCTGCTGGCTCATCGGTGCGGACTGGGAACCTGCTGGAACCATCTGGGGGATGACCTGATCAATTCCCGGGAAGAAAACAAGAAAATATATAGACGGTTTAGCGAGATGATGGACATCCCCTCATATATTACCCCCGTCGCGGTGATCGCCCTGGGGCGCGCCGCCTTCATCCCCCCCCGCCCGGGCCGGATGGAGCATGATTCCGTTATGCTCCCCCCTCCCCGGAATAATCGTTAGCTTCACCACGATTCCAGATAAACCGGGCTGGATGTAATCAAAAGCCTAACCTTCCCATTATTACTTCTGTCATGGTCTCCCGATCCGCCGTCGGTGATAATCCGCACCATTCCGTCTATCTCTACCACCCGTATTCTGGCAAAGGGGAAGGTCATCTCTCCGGAGGTAGATCGGAAGAGCGTCGTGTAGGGAAAGAGTGTAGATCTCGGTGGTCGCCGTATCATTAAAAAAAAAAAAATAAAAATTACAAGCGGATAATGAATATTTACAGATATCATCTTCTTGTGCTCGTTGCGTCGTGATCTCTTACT
>CAKZYZ010000183.1 GCA_937885075.1 uncultured bacterium
GTGCGAGTGTAGTGATGTTCTTTTTCTGTTTTTTTTTCTTTTTTTTTTCTTCTTCTTTCTCTTCCTTTTTTTTTTTAATGATACGGCGACCACCGAGATCTACACTCTTTCCCTACACGACGCTCTTCCGATCTCTTACTGAATTTTATAATATCTTTCGTTTCCCTTCCCGCGCGTATCTGCCAGAAAGCTCCTCAATTAAATTCTATCCTCGGCCGGCGGTATTAATTCGCCGCATCGGTAGAGTTTTTTCCCTGGTAATGCTTCTGATCTGTATAATAATTGCGTTATTTAACTTCTCGGTTGTGACCTGGGGGATTCCGCCTCACTGTGAAGGTATTCTGCGGGCACTGGGGGCCCCATTATGCTCCTCCTGCGGCTGGCGGATGATAGTCGCCTTCTGCCCTAATCCTCCCCGGAAGGAAGATTGGCGTATGAGTGATGTTCTTCGAGTGATAGTTAAGGATTCGGAAGGTGAAAAAGCGAAAAATAGCTTGGCGGTTGTGTCTATTAATAAGGACAACTTTAGATATTCAGTTCTTCGTTACTGTCGTATCCGGGATTTCCCTGAATTTAGAATAGATATTGAACTAATCAACAAACATAGGCCCCCTTATTTAAAATTGAACTGGCTTAGTGGTAAATACACGGTTTATATTCCCGGATCAAAGATTACACAGTACTCACACTCCGTAGAAACATTTTTAGAGAATCCTCCGGAGATTTTCAAAGATGCCCATAAAGAAATCGGTGTTTTTCAACTTCCCGACGGTACGACTGCTCACCTCATCAAACGCACCAAGGATTTAACCTTGGAAGAGGCTGAAATATCCATTGGAGAGCTCAAATATCTAAAAAACGCTAAAAAAATAGAGTTACTGAATATGGCCCGTACCCTACTTGGGACAAACCAGGATTGAATAATTCTTGCCTTGATTCTGTAAATAGCCTCTGAACAGAAACCCCGGTTTTTTGGGATTTTCGTGGAAGCCGCAACTTTTTCCCGTAGGGACCCCCCGAAGGTCGCAGATCCGGCGGTATTGATAGATGAGTCCCCTGGGACCGTGGTAAGTTGCACAATCATTTTGTCAGTAAAGGTGATTATATCTATTAGTCATGTCCTGATAAAATAAAGTAGGGATGGCTAATAAAAATCTGGGGTTCCGTTTAGATAATAAATAAACTTATGAAATGAATACAAGGTTATTTCGTCAAGCCTCGTTCCTGATCATACTCATTATTGTTTCCGGGTTATTCATCAGGATCCATCACCTGGGGGAGGAAAGCCTTTGGCTCGATGAAGGACACTCGATCCGGATGGCGAAATTGCCGGTCTCTCAGATGGTGGAAGAGATCGCGGCCAACAAGCATCCCCCGGTCTATTTCCTGGCTCTCCATGGATGGATAAGTATCTTCGGCGACTCGGAATTTTCTGTGCGGGCGCTCTCCGCGATATTCGGGGTCCTGGCGATAGCTCTTCTTTATCAAGTTGCGTCCCTCCTCTTTGACCGGACAACCAGCCTTCTGGCGGCATTGCTTCTCGCGTTATCGAGTTTTAATCTGTTTTATTCTCAAGAAACCCGGATGTATAGCCTCCTCACCTTCCTTTCTCTCGGCTCCATGTATTATTTTATAAAATGGCTCTCCGGGGGGAAGAAATGGGCTTCTGTCGGATACCTGGTCTTTTCCACTCTCTTGATCTATACTCAGAACTTCGGGTTCTTTATCATCCTGGCCCAGAATATTTATCTGGCAGGGCTTCTTCTTCATCCCCGATCCCGGTCCGGGACTCCGCTTAAAAGCTGGATCATATTGCAGAGTCTCCTGATTCTGTTCTACCTTCCCTGGATGGGAATATTGATCAAGCAGATTCTTACCATGGATTCCGGGTCCTGGAGTGTTCCCCGCCCTTCCTGGAAGGGTCTGCTCTATTCTTTTAAGTGTTTTTCCGGATCCTTCTGGCTGCTCGGGATTTCCCTCCCGCTGGCATTTTATGGGGTTTTCCCCCATCCGGCTGGAGGAGACAGGGGAAGAGAAGATGTGGTCTCTGCCCGGGTGATCACTGATCGTGATTCAGAACGGATATGTTTTTTATCTATCTGGCTCCTTTCCCTGGTCCTGATCCCATTCCTGATCTCTCAGTTTGGATCATCGATATATGTGCACCGCGCGACCGTGTTGGCCACGCTACCCTGGTATATATTGGTTGCCCGGGGGATTAACCGGATCAGGTTCAGGTATCTTAGATTGGTTATTGTTATAGTAATCATCGGCTTTTCCCTATTCAGTATTAAGGAATATTTCATCAAAGATCAGAAAGATCAATGGCGGGAGGCCATCGACTATATTGACACGTATACCCGGAAGGGGGATTTAATCTATCTATATGGTAATTCTCCTTATGAAAATGTCTTTTCTTACTATTACAAAAGATGTGGATTGCCGGATAAATCTATAACTGTATCAGTGATGCCGATCACCGGGTTGAGTGATGATGAACTCGCCGCTGTAGCGAAAGAATTCGACCGGGTCTGGATGATACTATCGCATGTCAATAATAATGAAATTGAGCGGGTCAGGAAGGTATGGGAGGAAGATTACTATCTGGTGAGGAATAAGCGCTATTTTAATTATTCCCAGGACCAATTTCATCGCGACCGGGTGGGCTTGATTGTATTTCTCTTTTTCAGAAAGGATCACGGGGAAGAAGTGGAAGGGGGGAGTCTCCGGAATCTTCTCGCTTCTCTCCGATCTCACCCATCCTGGAACCTGGTTAAAAACCCAGGCTTTGAGGGCGGCGGGGCGGGCTGGACTGAAAGAGCTTCCGCGTTTCTGGCGAAAGATAATGCTTTCTCCGGAACGAACGCGGCGCGGGTCGATAAGGTTGCTTTCCCCTCTGCCAACTTCTACCATCTCCGGCAGCGCTTGACCGTGCCGCGGCGAAGAGAATATATCTTTGGCGCGTATATAAAAACTCGGGGACTGGCCGGGGATATTACGGTGGAGTTAAAGGAACTGGAGGGAGATCGGTTCCATCAATATTATCCGGCCAATCGGATAAGCGGTAATAATGGCTGGACCCTGCTGCTGGGATCGTTTGAGCCGGGTCCGGGGGACGATCCAGTCCGGATTGAGATCCGGCCGGGCCGTATTTTTGATTTTCAAAAGGGAGAGTTCCGGGTGGATGACGCCTTTCTGGTCCCCGCCTCCCGGTTCCCGGGTGATTGAATGAAAATCCTGCTGCTTAAGCCGATTAATGATACTTATTATGTTATCCAACCCCCGCTGGGATTAGGGTATCTTGCTGCCGTTATCGTCCGCGCGGGACATCAGGTTCAGATTATTGACGCGGGACGAGAGCATTTATCCTGGGATGATTTTACGTCCCTGGTGAAGCTGGAGAAATACGACCTGATCGGTATCCAGATCTTCAGCTATGAACTGCCCCTGGCGAAAAGGCATATAGCGATAATCAAGGAATCTTCACCCGAAAGTGTTGTCATGGTCGGCGGACCGCATATCAGCGGTGATCCGCGGGGAACTATGGATTATCTGGAGGATCTGGACTTCGGGTTTGTGGGAGAGGCGGAGATTGGGCTCGAGCATTTTCTCCGGCTGGGTAAGGCGGATTATTCTGATCCTGACCGTCTGGAGGAGGTCCCTAATTTAGTCTGGCGGAGAGAAGGACGGGTGATGGTTAATCCCCGGGGGCCGGTTCAGGACCCGGATGAGATTGAATTGCCGGCCTGGGATCTGATGACCCCTCGAAGTTATCCTGAATCAACCCACGGGATATTCTATCGTCACACTCCGGTGGCGCCGATTATAACCTCAAGGGGATGCCCTTTTCCCTGTACCTTCTGCGCTGCCCGGGCCCTGACCGGTCGCGTGATCAGATACCGGTCGGTGAAGAATGTAATCGGGGAAATTCTCCTGTTGCGTAATAGGTACGGGGTGAGGGAGTTCCATATCGAGGACGACAACTTTACCTGGAAGCGGGAGTATGTAATCGCCTTCTGCCGGAAGATAATAGAACTGGGTCTGGACCTGGCCTTTGCCCTGCCCAACGGTATCCGTCTGGATTCGCTGGATCGGGAAGTATTAACTCTGATGGAACGGGCGGGATTTTATTCAATCGCGGTGGGGATTGAGTCAGGGAGTGACCGGGTTCTCAAATTAATGAAGAAGAGTCTGACCCGGGAGGTAATTAGAGCTAAGATCGAACTGATCAGGGAATGTACCGATATGCGGGTCTCCGGATTTTTTCTGATCGGATATCCCGGAGAGACCGAAGAAGAAATCCGGACCACGATCTCTTTCGCCCGCGAACTTCCCCTCGATCTGGCCTCCTTCCTGATTACTATGCCGCTGCCTGGTTCGCCCCTCTGGGATGACTACAAGAAACGGGACTATCATAAAATCACCTGGGAAGATTTTATTCCCTCCCGGGTGGTTCCCGGGGTATCGGATATACCACCGGAGAGTTTGAAAAAACTCCAACGGATGGCTACACTACGGTTTTATCTCCGACCTAAAATTATCAGCGGGATATGGGGAGAGATAAAAAACCCGAATCAATACCGGGTAATTTTTCGCCGCCTCCGGGAAGTGCTGATCCCGGGGCGTAATCATGAATGAGATATGAATTCGGCTTCCGGAAATGTAAATCAGTACTGGATTTTACTCATGATCGTTCTGCTTGCCCTGGCCCTGAATCTGGGCCTGATGCCGCTGGGGCATCACTATGATCTCTTCCTCTTTCAGAGTTGGGGGAATAGGGCGCTGCAAGAAGGTCTGCCGTCCCTTTATCAGGATAAGCTGGAGATCGGAAGAGCACACGTCTGAACTCCAGTCACACTGATATATCTCGTATGCCGTCTTCTGCTTGAAAAAAAAAATATTCTTCATTTTTTTTTCTTTTTTTTTCATTCTCCAATTCATCATACACCCTAAGTATTTCTTCTAACAAGTTT
>CAKZYZ010000184.1 GCA_937885075.1 uncultured bacterium
ATCTTTTTGATTTCTTTTTTGTTTTTTTTTTTTTTTTTAATGATACGGCGACCACCGAGATCTACACTCTTTCCCTACACGACGCTCTTCCGATCTAGAGAGAAATTACCATCACCTTTTTTTCCTGAACCGGCTGCAAAAGGTTGCTGATGCTATCGGTCTGAACAATCCGGCCCCGAACAATAAAAGCAATCCGCTCGCAGAGTCTTTCCGCTTCTTCGATGTAGTGGGTGGTAAGAAATATTGTAGTTCCGGTATGGTGGAGATCCGCGATAAGCTGTCTGATCTGGCGGGCACTGGCTACATCAATACCGGTGGTAGGTTCATCCAGAAAAAGAATCCGCGGATTGTGGATGATGCCGGCGGCAATTGTTAACTTTCGTTTCATCCCCCGGGAGTAAGCGGCAAAATTTCGCTCGGCCGCGTCCTTCAGTCCGAATGACTCCAGCAATTCTCCCGCCCGTTCTTCCCGTTCGTTTTTAGGCATCCCGTAAAGTGAGGCACAGAAGCAGAGGTTGGCAAAACCTGACAGCTCGGGATAGAGGTTACTTTCATCGGAGACAACCCCGATCATCTGCTGGGCCGCTTTAGGGTCTTTAGTGCAATCCTGCCCTCCAATTAGAATCGTCCCCGCATCGGGCCGGGATAAGCCCGTCAGGATATTAATAGTGGTGGTTTTCCCGGCGCCGTTAGGCCCCAGAAAACCGAAGAGTTCTCCCCGGTACAGGTTAAATGATATATCATCAAGGGCTGTGACCTCATTGAACCTTTTGGTCAATCCTCTTACTTCTATCAGTGATTCCCGGTCTGGGGCGGGATATATTTCTGCCGGATTTCTCATGGCTGTTTCCGCAACAAGGACTTAGCTTCGCAATTTTTTTTGACAGGATTAACAGGATTTACAGGATAAAAAAACAAATGATTCAGGCGAGAGATTGAACGATTCTCCTCTTTATCCTGTTGATCCTGTTATCCTGTCTAATTATTGAAATTATCTCCTTCTTAGTCTTCGTGCTAAAAAAGGCTTTTCGAGTAAGATCTGTTATATGGAGACGAACTAAAAACGGTAACCGAATGAGAGCGTAACCAGGTCGACCCCGCGGTTCGGCTGCCTTAATCCGGCATTACTCCGGTGTTCATAGGAGGATTGCACAATTAATTGATAAATACAAACCCCCAGACTGCCCCGGCTGGTGAAATTATAATGGGTGGCTACTTCTTCATAGTCAATCCCGGAATAATTTCCCCCGGTACTACCCAGGAGATAGAGGGCAATATTATCGTTTAAATTGAATTCATATTTCAGATCGATCAAGATGCTGGCTTCCCAGTCATCTTCCGGTTCCCGGAGATAGCCCCCCCTGATCTCAAACCCCAGTGTAAGCGGCTGAGGATAGAAGATGGAGAACCCCCGGTCTTCATCCGGGATAAGCCAGATCCGGTAAGCCGCGGTCCCTCCTCTGGTTTCGAGATTCCGCGGGGTGCAGAGATATCCGCCCAGGAAGACCTCCCGTTCAATACCTCCCCGGGCTATTAAGGCTGTAGGAGAGAAGGATAAGGCGATAAAAATAGAAGCTGTGAGTGATATTCTGAAAAATAATCTCATCTATTATGATAATTCCGGTTGATTGATAGACCTAATTCCCTATAATCTAATTTTTTTCATCCATTAAGTATTAGAACAGATTACAGTATCGAGAGCAAAACAATATAATTTTTGCTCCGCAAAAATTATAGGAGGGATAAAATGGGAATGACGATCGCGGAAAAAATACTGGCCGCTCATTGCGATCAGGATACGGTCCACCCCGGAGAGATAATTATGGCCCGGCTTGATCTGGCCCTGGGTAATGATATTACCGCCCCTCTGGCTATCAAGACATTCGGGGAGAGTGGAGCCGCCGAAGTCTTCGATAAGGAGAAGATCGTGTTGGTCTGTGATCATTTTGTTCCCAATAAAGATATCAGATCGGCCCAGCAATGTTTGATGATCCGTAATTTTGCCCGGGATCAAAAGATTACAAATTTTTTTGATGTGGGAAAGATGGGAATTGAGCATGTCCTTCTCCCCGAACAGGGGATGGTTCTCCCCGGAGAACTGGTGATAGGCGCCGATAGCCACACCTGTACATATGGAGCACTGGGGTCTTTTGCCACCGGGGTCGGGTCTACCGACCTGGCCGCCGCTATGATCAGCGGAAAAGCCTGGTTCCGGGTCCCTCCGACAATTTTATTCCGTTACCGGGGAGAGATGAATAAGTGGGTCGGCGGCAAGGATCTCATCCTCTATACCATCGGAAAGATCGGGGTCTCCGGGGCTCATTACGCGGTAATGGAGTTTACCGGACCGGTGATCTCTAATCTCTCCATGGACGGAGATCGGAAGAGCGTCGTGTAGGGAAAGAGTGTAGATCTCGGTGGTCGCCTGATCATTTAAAAAAAAAAACAAAAAAATCCAATTAAGC
>CAKZYZ010000185.1 GCA_937885075.1 uncultured bacterium
CCACCGACGGCTCCCGCGAATCAGCCGCGGTTACCTTTGATGATGGATATGCCGACAACTACACCGAGGCCTATCCGATCATTAAAAAATATGAGATTCCGGTTACTTTCTTTCTTACCGTCTCCCAGATCGGAAGAGACTGGGACTTTCCGGATGGCCCCTACCCGGGATTAAGCTGGGAAGACATCAGGACTATGAACAACGATCCCCTGATCAGCTTCGAATCCCATGGATTTCACCATCTGGATCTCACCCGTCTCTCCGAAGAGGATTCCTCAATAGAGATCAAATCTTCCCGGATAATTCTGGAGGAGAATATCGGGAAAACGGTTCGGTTCTTCTCTTATCCGCACGGCAGTTTTAACGAGAGGATAATCGAACAGGTGAAGGAAGCCGGCTACCAGAGCGCTTTCTCGGTCATCTCCTCTTCAGGGGATAATTACTCCCGACGGAGGATATTAATCTCCTGCCGGGATAATATGTTCCGGTTCCAGCTCAAGCTCTCGCCTCTATACTGGCCTTTGCGGAGGATACTATAAAGCCAGTAAGCGGTAAGCGGTGAGCAGTAAGCGGTGAGCGGTCGGCAGGGACCGGGGTCAACGACCCCGGCTATAGGGCGCGGTTGTAGCCGCGGTCGTTGACCGCGGATGGCCGGGGGCCGGGCCAGAAATTTCGGATACAGAGTAATGAAAGAGAAGATAACATATTTACTGGATAGTCCTTTTAAAAGATTACTGGCCGGCACCGGGGACTGGTTCGGTTATAATTTTTTCCGACCCCGACAGAATAATCTCATCTCCAAAGATTCTATCCATAAAATACTCCTGATCCGCCTGGACCATATCGGCGATCTCCTGATGACCACACCGGCGCTACGGGCCTTGCGAATTGCTTATCCCAAAGCGGAGATCCATCTCCTGGTCAAGGAAGCAACTGCTGAAGTGTTAGAACTCAATCCCAATATCAACCGGATTATTACCTTCAACGCTCCCTGGACAATCGCAAAGGGAAAAAAAGCAACCAGGGGAGATATCATCCGTCTGATCAGCCGGCTGCGAAAAGAAAAATATGACTCTGTAATTGATTTTCGGGCCGACCCCCGGGAAGCGCTGCTCTCGCTCTTTACCGGCGCGCCTTATCGTCTGGGCTACGGCGCCCGCGGGGGCGGTTTCTGCTTCACCCATCCGGGGGAATACAATCCGCAAGATCATGAAATCCACCGGGCTATCAATCTCCTCTCCCCACTTAAGATCACCCCCGAGAGTGATAAGATGGATTTAAACTTCTCGTCCGAAGATCATGAGATGGCGGAGACAATCCTCTTGAAAGCCGGGGTAAAACCTGAGAGTAAATTAGCGGGAATTCATCCGGGTGCGGCCTCCCCTTTTAAACGCTGGACCTATGAAGGATTCGCTGGTCTGGGAGACCTTCTGATTGAAAATGGATATCAGGTTTTGCTTCTGGGAGCACCGGGAGACAAAAACTTGCTTGCATCTATAACAAAACAGATGCAAAAAACGCCTACCGTGATTTGTGATATTAATTTGAAAATTCTTGGGGCGGTAATCGAACGGCTTGATTTTCTGGTCTGTAATGACAGCGCCCCATCCCATATCGCTCAAGCAGTCGGCACCCGAGCTGTCGTCCTCTACGGACCAACTCATAACGAAGTCACCGGTCCCCTGGACCTGGAGAAACACACCGTGGCAAGAAATTCGATCCCCTGTGCGCCATGCTGGCTGCCGGGGACGAAGTTTGAATGTCGACATGATTTGCGATGCTGGAAAGGGCTGAAGGCGGAAATGGTGATAAAATTTATCTTGCCTTTGTAAGGAATATAAAGTATTTTCCTTACAAATAATGAGAATTTTATCCATGCAATCTATTGAAAATAAAATATATAGACGAATTTGCGGCAATGGTAGGGGCTGGACATTTTCCAATAATGAATTTTCCGATATAGGTAGTCCCGCCTCCATCGATATCGCACTGCATCGCCTGTATAAATCCGGAAAGATCAGACGGGTTTTCCGGGGGATTTATGACTACCCGAAGTATAGTGATCTGCTGGGGCAGTGGCTCAGTCCGGATATTGACCGGACCGCTCACGCCCTGGCTCGCAGGTCCGGATGGAGAATACAACCTTCCGGCAACACCGCGCTTAATCTTCTGGGGATCTCCACCCAGGTCCCGGCCCGGTTTATCTATCTTTCCAACGGCCCCAACCGTATCTACCGGATTGGAGGTATCGATCTCACGTTCAAAAAAACAACGCTAAAAGAAGCCGCACTCCAACACAGGGAGAGCGCCCTTCTGGTGCAGGCTATCAAAGCTCTAACAAGCCAGAATAATATCGATGAATTCATAAACTTAGCCCGCAAGCGCTTCTCTATATCTGAACGGAAACGTATTCTTAAAGATACTCGCTATATTACCGACTGGATAGTTGAGATTATCCGGAGAATTTGCCGGGAGGAGGAAGAATGAAAGAAATCATTCGGCTTTCTTCCAGCCAACGCCACGAACTCTTCCAGGAAACCGCAACTCGCAGGAAAATTAAGCCGGCTATCGCCGAAAAAGATTTCTGGGTATGCTGGACCCTCGCTCGGCTCTTCGAAGAATCATCAATATCCCGGTCCGTTTTGTTTAAGGGAGGAACATCATTATCGAAGGTATTTGGATTAATAGATCGTTTTTCGGAAGATATCGACCTTATTCTTGATTGGCGACTGCTCACGGAAGAAGACCCGGAAGCAGAGCGATCAAGAACACAGCAGGATAAATTCAACTTAATAATTATAGAGTTATCACGAAGATATATTAAAAATCAGTTGCTGCCGATGGTTAAAGATATTCTCGCTCCTAACTGCTCTGTGGAAGTTAATCCTAATTATCCTGATATATTAAATATCACCTACCCCTCATCTTTTCGGGAAGAGTACCTTCTCCCATATATTCAACTTGAATTCGGGCCCTTATCAGCGGCAATTCCACATGAGAATTACACGATCCGACCTTACGCGGCGGATGAGTTTCCGGGCCTTTTTAAAAATCCTGACTGCCGGGTAAGAGCAATAACGGCGGAGCGGTCTTTCTGGGAGAAGGCAACTATCCTACACCAGGAAGCACATCGGTCGACAGATAAGCCGCAACCTCTTCGATACTCAAGGCATTACTATGATCTTGCCCGAATAGCCGGTTCACCGGTAAAGAATAACTCTCTGGCTAATCTTAAGCTTCTTGAGGATGTCGTCAGGTTCAAACAAAACGTTTATCCCCGAACCTGGGCCCGTTATGACCTGGTTATAAAAGGGGAATTAAAGCTAATCCCTCCCGAACATCTTATTGGTTTCTTAAGGGATGATTACGATAATATGGAGGAAATGATCTTCGGGATATATCCTGGATTTGATGAGATTATAACAACTCTAAAGAAGCTGGAGCTTGAAATAAACCAATCTTATACGAAATGGCGGGATTTGTAGATACGCCAAATTATGAAGATTCTACAGGTTGCTTACAAATCAACGATCAGCGGAGGAGAGAAGGTTCTCTTCGACCTGGCGACTTCACTAAAGGAGCGGGGGCACGAGGTTTCCGCCGTCTGTCCCGACCCGGGACAGCTTCCCGATGAGCTCAGGAAAGCCGGGATAGATTCAACAATCATCCCTTTCCACAAAACCTACGATATCAGGGCGGCGCGGCAACTTGCCCGATTTATCACAGACGAAAAGATTGAGGTCCTCCATTCTCACAGTATGCTGACCAATATCATCTCGCGGGTTGCCGGGAAGCTGGCCCATGTCCCGGTCTCGGTCTCGACCGAACACCTGACCATGGAACTGGCCCGGGGCGGCCGGGGCAAGGGATTACGGGATCGGCTGATGGCGAAATATTACCGACGCCTCGACAACTTTACCAGCCGCTATAATCAACAGGTTATAGCCGTCTCCAACGCGGTTCGGGATGACCTGGTAGAGCAGGGAATTCCCACAGGAAGGATCACGGTCATTCAAAATGGAATAGAGATCCCCGATATCGATCCCGCGGCCGGGGATAGGATCAGGCTGGAACTGGGGATCAAACCCGAGGAAACTGTGGTCGGAGCGGTCGGACGACTCTCCCCCCAGAAAGATTACCCCACCCTGCTCCGCGCCTTTAAGGAAGTGGGTAAAAGCTGCCCCGAAGCCATCCTCCTGATCGCGGGGGACGGTTACCTCCGGGACAATCTGGAGAAGCTGACCTATGAACTGGGGATCAGGGAACAGGTGAAGTTTCTCGGCTATCGAACTAATGTCCTGGAAGTTGTCTCCTCCTTCGACATCTACGCCCTCTCCTCACTCTGGGAAGGCTTACCTCTGGCTGTCCTGGAGGCGATGGCGATGGGAAAACCGGTGGTAGCCACCTCAGTTCCGGGGACGGAAGAGGCGGTAAATGAGGGTGAGACCGGTTTTTTAGTCCCCTTAAAAGACGACCAGGCATTGAGCCAAGGTATTATCGAACTGGTACGAGATCAGGAAAAAATCAAGATAATGGGGGATGCCGGGAGGAGAAGATGGCATGACTGCTTCAGCCTGACCCGGGTGATAGATGAGCATGAAGCTTTGTATAAGAACTTAGAGCCTTCGGCTCTACTAATGAAGAAATCCGAATGAGGAAATCCGAATGAAATCCAAATGACAAATAATTAAATTCCTAACTCCCAGCTCAACTTCGCGGCCCGGATTGCCGATGCGAGTTTTGTCATTTCTTATTCGGGCTTTGTCATTGATTCGTCATTCGTCATTCGGATTTCGTCATTCGCACTGTTTTTGTAGCTATTTATTTAAATTCCGAAACAGTCAGTTAATATGAGAAAAATACTCTTTCTAAATCCAGTCGGATATATCGGGGGGGCGGAGAAGAGTCTGATTGATCTGGTTGCCGGACTGGACCGGGATCAATTCCAGACGCTGGTGGTTACGCTGGGGCCCGGGCCGCTGGCCGAGGAATTGAACCAGCGGGGGATAGAAACCCGGGAGATACTCCTGCCCCCTACCCTGCTCAACCTCAGTCGGGGAGCCGGGAAGAACCGATTGATGACAATAGCGGGGCTTCCCTTCCTGATCTGGCCGGTACTGATTCGTCTGATCCGATTGATCCGGACTGAATCAGTCGATCTGATTCATACCAATGGACTGAAAGCACACCTGCTGGGATGCATCCTCGCTCCCTTAACCGGCCGGAAACTGATCTGGCATTTCCGGAACTATCCGGCGGCCGGTGGCTACCTCCGGGTCTTCCGTTATCTGGCCAAAATTTTTCCGACCGGAATCATCGCCAACTCCCGGGCGGTGAAAGAGAGACTGGGTAACCTCGATAAGACCCGGGTGGTCTATAACGGGATAGATGCCTATCTATTCAAACCGGATAACAATGCTCAGACCTATCGGAAAGAACTGGGAGTGGCTGACCGGAGTCTGGTTATCGGGACTATCGGACATTTTGCTCCTCTCAAGGGCTATGATGATCTCATCCGGGCGATGGCGAAGGTTTGTAAAGAATTTGAGCGGACCACACTTATTATCATGGGAGAAGCGGTATATCCCGCATATCGCAATTATAAAGATGAGATTAAGCAGCTGGTCGAAAAACTAGGAATAACTGACAGCGTAGTCTTTGTTAAACCCCACCCGGCCCTGCCGAAAATTCTAAGCGCTCTGGATATTTTTATCCTTTCTTCCTGGTCCGAGGGGTTCGGACGGGCCAACCTGGAGGCAATGGCCATGGGAAAACCGGTCATCTCCACCCGGGTGGGAGGAATACCGGAAGTAGTACTGGATGGAGAGACCGGGCTTTTAGTCCCCCCCCATGACCCCGGGGCGATTGCCGGAGCCATAATCAAGCTGGCCCAGGACCGGAAATTGCGGAAAGAGATGGGAACTGCCGGACGGAAAAGATCGGAATATTTTTCCGTAAAAAGGATGGTGGAAGGGGTGGAAGACTGCTATGATGTTATGTTGAATTAGAACTTATCCCGCACTTCGTTCGGGCAACTTTTCCGCTAAGGAAAGCAGGAAATCAGGAGAATTTAAATAATCTACTCTCCTGCCTTCCTGCTTTCCTTAGAGGTTATTGAAATTCCGAAGCAGGAACTTAGGATGCATGAAACGGCATATGACGGATTAAAGGCGGAACATCGAACGTCGAACATCCAACTTCGAACGTCGAACGTCGCGCCCAGGGCCGATTGCCCAGTTCAACGTTCGAAGTTGGGTGTTCGACGTCCGATGTTCCTCTTTCAATCTGCCGGTTACTGTAATCATCATGAAACAGAAAATTAGGGTCCTCCAGGTCGGAAAATTCTACTATCCCTACCGGGGAGGGATGGAGACCTATCTTCTGGACCTCTGCCAGGGGCTGAAAGATCGGGTGGATCTCCAGGTCCTGGTCTCCCACACCGGCCGCCGGACTGTCCGGGAGACGGTGGATGGTGTGGATGTCATCCGGGCCGCGAGCTGGGGACGGGCTTTCTCGACCTCCTTCTGTCCCTCATTTTCCCGCCTGCTCAAAGAGTATAGAGGGGATATAATTACCATCCACCATCCCAATCCCCTCGCCACCATCTCCTATCTGGCAGCTCATCCTCCGGGGCATCTGACCGTGGTTTATCACAGTGACATAATAAAACAGAAGTTAACCGAGATAATCTTCCGGCCGATCCTGCTGAAATTTATGCGCCGGGTGGAAAAGATCAGCGTTACCTCGCCCGGCTATATCAAGGGGTCTCCCATCTTAACCCGGTTTAAAGATAAATGCGTGATCATCCCGATCGGCATCGATCTGACCCAGTATAATGAGACTCCGGCGATCGCTGCCCGGGCGGCAGAGATCAGGCGGATCCATGGAGAGAGAATCGTCCTCTTCATCGGTCGGATGACACTCTATAAAGGATTGGAGTATCTTGTCAAAGCAATGGATGGAGTGGACGGCAAGCTCCTGGCCATCGGGAAGGGAGACCGGTTTGAAGCGATGAAGATGATGGTTGCTTCTCATCACCTGGAAGATAAGGTCTGCCTGATGAACGAGGTTTCCCGGGATGATCTCTTCGCTTATCTGCGAGCCTGCTCGGTCTTCTGTCTCCCTTCCATCTCCCGGAATGAGGCCTTCGGGATTGTCCAGCTCGAAGCCATGGCCAGTTCGCGGCCGGTGATAAGCTCACGACTCGACACCGGGATTACCTATTCAAATATCGATGGAGAGACCGGGTTGGTGGTGCCGCCCCGCGACGCGGAAGCTTTGAGAGACGCCATTAATCGCCTCCTGAACGATCCGGATCTTAATACCGAGATGGGCCGC
The DNA here is from genome assembly GCA_937885075.1 of uncultured bacterium. GTDB lineage: Bacteria > Auribacterota > Erginobacteria > Erginobacterales > Erginobacteraceae > CAKZYZ01. The sequence continues at coordinate 7,339 of CAKZYZ010000185.1, forward strand.
AAAGGCAGAGAAAGGGTGGAGAGGGAATTCACTAAAGAGAAGATGGCGGATAGGACATTTCGGTTGTACCAGAACTTAGCCCTCACTTCGTTCGGGCAAAGTTCTGGAGTTAAAAGTGCCTAAAGTTTGAAATGCGCTTCAGCCAGAGGCTGATCCGCCTCTGGCGGAAAAGTGCCTAAAGTTGTTCGCCTTCTCCCGGATTTCGGGCCTTCGTAGGGGCACGGCACGGCATGCCGTACCGCCTGGCGACAAAATATCTACGAGGCAAAGTAGAAGATAACCTTGATCCCATGAAACTCTTTATACTGATAGCCACTTTTGTTATCTCTTTTATCCTCACCCCGCGGTTGGTCAAGCTGGCCTCCCGGTTGAGCGTCACCTACTCCCGGGAGGATGGGAAAGTCGGCTCCCGGTCGGTGCCGCTACTGGGGGGACTGTCGATCTCCATCTCTTTTCTGATTACCACCGGACTGGCCTTTCTGCTCAGTCGGGGGGAGATGCTGGGGGAATATGACTACCATTACCTGGGGATTGTTCTCGGAGGGAGTTTGATGGCCGGCCTGGGGATCTATGATGATACCCGCGGCGCCTCCTTTCCTATCAAGCTCATCGTCCAGCTCATCGCCGCGCTTATCCTGATCGGCTGCGGCTATCAGTTCACCCTCTTCACCAACCCCTTTGGCGGCCAGATAGAGATCGGCCGGTGGGGGATTCCCATCCTCATTGTATGGCTGGTCAGCCTGCCCAATGCCCTGAGCTTGATCGACCGGATCGACGGCCTGGCCTGTGGAGTTGCCGCGATCTGCGGTATTACTCTTTTCTTCGCCTCCCTGAGCGGACCTCCGTTCGTACCGATCATCGCACTCGCGCTCACCGCCGCCTGCGCCGGATTTCTCCGCTACAATTTCTATCCAGCCCGGATTTTCATGGGATCCACCGGGACCCTCTTTGCCGGATTTGTCCTGGCCGCGGTGGCCGCTCAGGGATCATTCAAAATAACCGCCGCCATCGCGCTCACCCTGCCGCTTCTGGCTCTGGTCATTGCCATCTTTACCCGGGTCCGAAGGCTGGGATCGAGAAATACAGCGATTTATCCGGACCAGCAGCTTCATAACCGGCTGCTCAATCTCGGCTATTCACCGAAACAGACCGTTATGATATTATATCTGCTCCAGGTCAACCTGGGGGTTATAGCCCTGGTCATGACCGAAGCCGGAAAAGTCCTCGCCCTGGCCGTCTTTTTCCTGGTAGGAAGCATGCTGTATATTCTATTTGCTATAATGAAAGACTATCGTGAGCGTCTTACCTCTACCAGGGGGGATAGAACATAGCGCCTTCGGCGCTACTAATGAAGAAATCCGAATGAGGAAATCCGAATGAAATCCAAATGACAAATGATTAAATTCCTAACTCCCAGCTCAACTTCGCGGCCCGGATTGCCGATGCAAGTTTTGTCATTTCTCATTCGGGCTTTGTCATTGATTCGTCATTCGTCATTCGGATTTCGTCATTCACACTGTTTTTGTAGCTATTTATTGAAATTCCGATACAGGAACTTAGCGCCTTCGGCGCTAACGTTATAAATTTAAATCACGACAGAAAGCTCTGGCAGAATATAAAAGGCATAATCATTATGGAAGATAACCTGATGCTGATCAATTCGGTCCCGCCTCTGGTGAAGGATATCGGGGGGTGGATGACCGGGGTGGAAGGACGCCTCCTTTACGACCTGGCTCAGCACGCTCCCCGGGGAGGAGTAATTGTAGAGATCGGTTCCTACCAGGGGAAATCTACCATCTGGCTGGCCAAGGGTTCACAGGCGGGGAATCAACTTCGCGTCTACGCTATCGATCCTCACCAGGACAAACCGGAAAATTTTGATAAGTTCCGCTCTTTTATAACCCAGGCCGGGGTTGAACCCCTGGTTACTCCCATCCGGAAGTTTTCCGATCAGGCCGCCCGGGATTTCTCGGAACCGGTCAGCCTGATCTTTATCGACGGGGCCCATGAATACGATCCGGTGAAAAAGGATTTTGAACTCTGGTTCCCGAAAGTGGTGGAGAATGGGATCATGGCCTTCCACGACACCATTGAAAGCCGATGGGGTTCAACCAGGGTAGTCCGGCAATTCATTTATCGCTCCCGCCAATTCCGGGAGATCGGACTGGTGGACTCAATCACCTACGGACGCAAAGCAAGCTGTAATTCTCCGGGTGACCGGGTGAGAAACCGATATATGCTCTTAATCAATTACGTCTGCGGATTGGGGCTGCGTTTATCCCTGCCCGGGCCGATCAAACGCTGGGGAAAACAACTGATAGGCATGGGACAATGATCTATCTATTAGTATTCATTATAGCGGCAATTATCTCATTTCTGGTTACGCCGCCGGTAATAAGATTCGCCTCCCGGCGGGGTATCGTCGGGCCGCACCTTGATGACGCAAAGTCGCGCCAAGCCATTCCCCTGTTGGGTGGGATCTCTATCTTCATCGGCTTCCTGGTCTCCACCGCTCTGGCCTTCCTCCTGAGCCGGGGGGAACTGCTGGGAGAATACGATACTCACTTTCTCGGCCTGATGCTGGGGAGTACCCTTATTCTCGGCCTGGGGATCTACGACGATATCCGCGGAATCAAGGCCCCGATCAAACTGATCTTTCAGACCGTTGCCGCCCTGATACTGATCCTCTGCGGCTATAACCTGAATCTCATCACCAACCCCTTCGGAGGCCAGATTCATCTCGGGATCTGGGGAATTCCTTTAACCATCTTCTGGATTGTCGGCCTGACCAACGCCATCAACCTCCTGGATGGCCTGGACGGCCTGGCCTGCGGGGTAGCCGGAATCGCCGCCCTTACCCTATTTTTCAGCAGTATGAACGGCGCGCCCTTCATGCCGATCATCGTGATCGGCCTGGCGGGGGCCTGTCTCGGTTTCCTGCGCTATAACTTTTATCCGGCCCGGATATTCTTAGGGGATACCGGAAGTCTTCTCCTGGGGTTTATCCTGGCGGCGGTCTCCATCCAGAGTTCATTCAAGACCACCGCCGGTATCGCCCTGGTCCTCCCCCTGATCGCCCTGCTGCTTCCGATCACCGATACCTTAATCGCCTTTATCCGACGGATTATAAAAGGTAAAAATCCTTTTCAGGGCGATCGGCGACATCTCCATCATCGCCTCCTTTTAATGGGCTACTCCCAAAAGCAGGCTGTCCGGATGTTCTATCTCCTCACCATCAATCTCGGGATTATCGCCCTGGTCTTGAAATATGCCGGTCGGAACCTGGCTTTCGGGATGCTCTTTCTGATAGCTCTGATGCTTTATATCTTCCTCAAGATCATTGAAGACTTCCGGTATTCGATTAAGGGACGAGGAGAGGAAGAGGTAAGCGGTGAGCGGTGAGCAGGGACCGCCGAACTTTGGAAATCGAACGACACATTGGCATCGGGTCACGGTAAACGGCATAAAGCGGCTTAAAAGATGAACATTTGCTTGCATCCCGATTATTTCGGGGCAATGTTCAACTTGCAACCAACCTTCGCTAAATCTATGGCGGGCAGGGCTCTTAACTTTAAATTTCAAAAGTACAGGAAAAACCAAAATCCAATACGATTTATTCACAGATCGGACTACGCGACCTGGTAGGATCTTCCTGATGTAAACATGAAGAAAATAGGGAAAAATATACTTGCGAGTAAGAGTACTATCGCTACTCATATCTGGGAGAAGGCACTGGAGAAGCGGTTACCGATTCTGGGCTCAATAGAGCTGACCAGAAGCTGTAACCTTAAATGTCCCTATTGTTACGTCGGCTTCGATCGCGATAATCCCATAAAAAACGAATTAAGCCGGGAGGAGATTTTTTCAATATTCGATCAGATCGCGGATAAAGGGTGCCTCTTCCTCACTTTTTCCGGGGGTGAACCATTTATTCGTGAGGATTTTCGCTCTATTTATCTATATGCTATACAGAAAGGTTTCCTGATAACTATTTTCACCAATGGGACACTTATTGACCGGGAGATGGCTGATTTCCTGGCCGACTATCCACCATATATGATTGACATCACAATCTTTGGCGCAACTGAAGATGTCTATGAGAGGGTGTCGGGTGTAAAGGGAAGTTTCCGGCGATGCCGGGAAGCGATTAAGCTTCTTAAAGAAAGATCAATCCCCTTCGGACTAAAATCGGTCATCAGCACCATTAATCACAAAGAGATCCGGGGGATGAAAACATTCGCAGAAGGGATGGGCAAAGAATTACGATTTGATGCTCTGATCTGTTCTGAATTAAACGGCTCACATAATGGGATCAAGTATCGTCTCTCTCCGCAGGAGATAATTCAACTCGATTATAAAGACCCGGAGAAATGGCAGGAGTGGCTATCTTTTGATTGCAGACAATGGGGGCCAGTACAATCCGATCGGCTCTATAAATGTGGAGGGGGGCTCTATTCTTTTCATGTTTCTTCCGCGGGGCAACTCGGGCTTTGTGTTTTAGATACTAATTTTCGCTACGATCTTATCAAGGGGAGTTTTCAAGAGGGCTGGGAACAATTTATACCATGGGTAAGAAAAAAGATTGGTCAAAAAAATATAGAATGCAGTAACTGCGAGATTAGAGCTATCTGCAGTATCTGTCCGGCCTGGTCAACTCTGGAGACCGGGTCACCCGAAAATAAAGTAGAATTCCTTTGCCAGATTGCCCATTTAAGAGCTACATTATTAAAAAAGACTCGGAGACAATATAATGAAAAAGAAGATACCATATCGAAAGCCTGAGATAAAAATTATAGAACTCAGTTTCAATGCGGCTCAAATGGGTTCCTGTCATACACCATCTATTTCCATCGTGCAATCTACCTTTCCACCCTCGCCTTGCACTATCACACCATGCCCATAATGAGAGCACCTATTGATGGAACCGATATTTATTAGCATCGGCGGCATTGCGCTACAGATCAACCGGCCCGATCATTCAACCTGTCTTGAGAATAGCTATCTTCCCTTCCATATCTCCTCGGATTCCTCGGCAGTGATCTGGCATATTCATTCTGAGGCGATTCCTCACAACTTTGCTTTGACTCAAAATACATCCGCACTACTCAGAAATTGGGAAACTACCTCACGAGACGGAAAGAAAGTATTTCTCATTCCGTGGGAACCAGGAGATACCTCTCCCTGGAAAACAGCCCTGATGGAGGAAGAATACGACCGGGCAGATATCTGGATCAAACGGCGGGAATTGGAGACTATCTCATTTCCACTATCCACTCTCGACCTACTCCTCTTCTCCCACCTTCTTCTTTCCCGGGAAGGAATAATCATTCATGCCGCAGCCGTAAAGATTAACGATGAAGCATTCCTCTTTCCCGCAGCTTCGGGAAGTGGGAAAAGTACCTGGGCGGATCTTTCCAGCACAATGCCCTCCTGGTCAGTCCTGGGTGAAGACAAGATCATCATGAGAAAAAGTGGAGATGATTATTTGATTTTCGGTACTCCCTGGAACCCTCGTCCGGAATTTCAGAAGGCTGATTCTGCTCCTCTGCGGGGGATATTTTTTCTTCATCACAGTCCGGAGAACCAAATCGTCCGACTCAATCAATTCTTTACTATTCAGGAGATGCTTCAGCAGGCATTTATGCCCTTCAATGAGAGAGACGAACTCGACCGGGCCGTATCCATCCTTGAAGATGCCATTTGTCGCGTCCCGTCTTACAGTTTCGGTTTTAGGCCAGATCAATCCGCGGTTGTTTATTTTTCTTTAAAAAATAAACAATTGTAAATTTGGAATCAACATCAAGGGTAATGTTTTAGAAGCTACCATGGGAGAGAACATCTTTACTGGTCTACTGGATTGCAATGTTCCCATCCGGATTCGGCCGGTTGGGTTGAGTATGCATCCGTTTATCCGTAAGGGGGATTGCATTACTATCACTCCAATCTCACTTAATACTCCGGACAAATCAGGAGATATGATCGCGCATGGTGATTGCGTCATCTTCCGGGAGGGGTCGGAGCGGTGGTTAATCCATCGGGTTATCGGGATAAATCATAAGAAGGAAACGATCCTTACCAAGGGAGACGCTCTTCTCCAGTCCGATCGGCTCGTCCCCCGGGAGATGATCCGGGGAAGGGTCACAATAATTCACCGGGCAAACTCCGAAAAAGTTTACCATCTCGACCAGCCGTTGCCCGGAATAATCTGCCGGTTAATCGCCCTGCTCTCCCGGGGGGAATCTATTATCTCATCTATCTTCCGGCTGCGGAGACGGCAGGTAGAGGTTTCACCGGAATTTGAATTTATCACCCGGATTATCAAATTCCCGAAATGGATTCTGACCAGATTATCTTTTTCATGATTTGCCGTTGTATGGGCATATAATTTGTGTTACATTAAAGAACATAGCCCTCACTTCGTTCGGGCAAAGTTCTTAAGTTAAAAGTGCCTAAAGTGCGCTTAAGTGCCTAAAGTCAAAAGATTCGCGCGCTAACAGATACGGGTATTAAGCAACTGCGGTAGATCGTTATGAAAAATACTATTATACTTATATCTGCTATTCTGACTATTCTAATAGTAGTAGGAGTAATCCTCTTTACCGGGAATAAGAATGAGAACAGGACTTCCTTGAAGATTGAGTCTGATCTTGCCGGCACTATCGCGAAGAAGGAACCGGACTCCAATATGGAGTCACCCCCGGCCCGGGAAACAGTAGCGGATAGAGAAGAAATATCGGCAGTCTCTTCTCCACGGTCAAATTATTTCCAGCGGCTTTCAGAGATGGAAGACAATCAGAAAGACGAAGGATACCGGATTGTCCGGGCGGATGAGGAGGGATTCACCCTCGAGCTTTCCATCCCCGACTATAGGCTTTCCCCCGTTACACGGGATGATCAGAGATATCAACAGGCCGCTATCCCCGGCTACTTCTCCCTTGAAGAGCCGGGGAGACCGGCTCTCCCGGCTAAGATCATAACTATCCCCCTCCCCGGGATAGAGACCGTGGAGGTGACGGCAACTTCATCCAAAACCGGCAAAGCAGAAACAGCGGATCTTCTTATCTCATCTTCCCGGGACCGGATCCGGCAGGAGATTCAGGAAATCTGGGAGAGAAAGATCCGCAACGATGAACAACTCCTTTCCGCTCTCCCCCCTGAAGGGAATATCTTCTCCGGACTGCAGGCGAAGATAAACTCCGCGGAACGGGAAAAACCCTTGAAATCTGACGGATCCGTCCCATCGGACGTATCGGACGATTCCGTTGGGGATACCTATCCGGCCGAGATTGTCTCCGGCACGTCTTACTGGTTGGGAGAAGAGCAGGCCCTCAATCTCTTGGTCACGCCACTTCAGTATAACCGGTCAAGCCGAAGACTATCCTCTCACTCCCGAATCACCGTGGAGGTGAAGTTCGGGAAAGCGGTCGCGGCACTGCCGAAACAGGCCCAGCCGGATTACGGAGAACAGTTCGCTCTGGCCAACTCCGACTCCTTTAAGGCCTTCGTTTATCAAGACGGAATCCACACCATTACCTATCAGAACCTGGTGGATGCCGGTTTTAATGTCGGAGAGGACCCTCGCGCGCTCCGGATGTACTTCATGGGACAGGAGATCCCGATCTACTTAGCGGGAGAAGATGACGGTTCATGGAATCCAGGGGACTTCATCGACTTCTACGGAGAGAAGAATACCGGCTTCTACAGCCAGACCAATGTTTACTGGCTATACCAGACCACCGGCTCCGGGACCCGGATGGCGGAGATCGCCTCTCCCCGCTGCGGGCGTCCCTCGCGGCAGTTACAGTTCCTTGACGAGCTCCATCTGGAAGAGAATGTTTCCTATCAGCCCTATCTCCCGGTGGGAGAGGATGAAAGCCCCTGGTTCTGGGCCTACGCCGGTTATACTTACGGATTGCTCTTCCCTTTCAATACTGATTTTATCCTCTCCGGGGTAAGTGACTGGAAGGGGACCGTTTCCTTCACCGGACATTACTTCGGATTTACCCATTATGATACATATTCTCCTGACCATCATACCCGGGTCTATATTAATGGTATATTGCTTGGAGATTGGACCTGGGACGGCGAAACCTCCTATACCTTTCAGACCGACATCCCTCAGAGCGCCTTTAACGAGGGAACCAATACCATTACCACAGAGGAGGTGGATGACCTGGGACTACCGATAACCGGAGAGTTTATCTTTATCGACTACTTCGACCTGACTTACTACCGCGATTACGAGAGCACCGATGACCACCTTAGCTTCACCGCTTCCCGGAAGGGAGATTACCGGGTCAACGGTTTTGCCGGAGAAAATAATGCTCTTGCCGGAATCAATATTAAAATTAAACTGACTGATTTTATTCAGGCATACGGGCAGTATGCAATTGACGATCCAAAACAAAAAAAATACGCATATCAGGTCGGTATGAAAATTTTTGATGTTTTGCATTCAAAAGTGAAAAATTTGCAATGGTATTTTCAGGCAGAATACAATGCGGCATCTCCGAGAACATATTCACATGCATATTTGAAATATCAAACTTGGACACATTACAATCAGGAATTAGCAACCCCTTTCGGTGCGGATTTTGCCGAAATATTTCTTACGTCAAATATTACATATAAGAATTTTTTATTGAATGTCAGCTTCAATAAAATTACGTTGAATAAAAACGGAACCTTCTCTGATGTTTATATGCTTGACAATCTTACTTATCTTATGATGCCCGACAAAGAAATTATTTCACATAAAACAATAACGATTTCATATATCATAAACAGAAGAACCGATTTGCAGATATACGCAGGTGCAGACATCCGCATAACAAATAATACCGATGAAAATTTCATTATGGTCGGAGTAAGAACTTCTTTAAGTAATTTTTATTATGATTTTTAGTCTGTATTTATTCCGATATCTGAAATATATCAACCTGTTTAACGTTTGAAAATAAATCTACAGATATGAATGTTTATTCCCGAAAACAAAAATTAAAAACAGGGCTTTTTTTGCTCGCAATTTTGTTGGGAGTAGGAATTGTTTTATATACCGGAAACTTGGTAAAGAAAATTTCGGTACAGGAACGAAACAAAATAGAAATTTGGGCAGAAGCAACTCGTGAATTAACAGGAATAGATATCAATGAACAAGTCAGTCCGACTTTATATAATATTCTCGGTGAAAATAAAACCATTCCGGTAATGTTGGTTGACGGCAGCGGAAATATTATCGGTACTCGAAATTTAAACCCTAAAAGAGTAAACGATACAATTTTTTTGAAAAAAGAACTCCAAAAAATGAAAAATCAACATGAACCAATTGTAATAGAATATGCAAAAGGTCAAAAAAACTATGTTTATTATGAAGATTCAGTTTTGCTGACAGATTTAATATACTACCCTTACATTCAAGCTGTTACGGTAATGTTTTTTATTTTAGTTTCTTATTTGGCATTCAGCAGTTCGCGAAAAGCCGAAGAAAATCAATTATGGGCCGGACTTTCAAAAGAAACGGCACATCAATTGGGAACACCGATTTCTTCTTTGGTTGCATGGATTGAATTATTAAAATTAAAAAATGAGGATGCAAATTTAATTAATGAAGTTCAGAAAGACGTAAAACGACTGGAAATCATAACCGAGCGTTTTTCAGGCA
>CAKZYZ010000186.1 GCA_937885075.1 uncultured bacterium
TGAAGAAACAAAGGAAAATTCCATAGTTTTCTTTGTTTTTCTTCGTGTTCTTCGTGACCTTCGTGGTGAATATTTAGTTTTTTTAGCACAGAATGTTAAAAATACCTTTTCGAGTACGGCCTAGCTAAGGGCGTGCCGTGGGTCCGGCTTTAGACGGAAGCCCTGGTTCAACCCGGTTCATTAAAGATAAAGGAAACAATATGGCGGGTGTACGAGTAAAAAACATCAAGAAGGTCTATCCGGGCGGAGTAACAGCAGTCCATAAAGCCAGCCTTGATATTGCCGACGAGGAGTTCATAGTCCTGGTCGGACCTTCGGGCTGCGGAAAATCCACCTTCCTCCGGATGATCGCGGGGCTGGAGTCAATCACTGAAGGAGAGATCTATATCGGGGATAGGCTGGTGAACGACCTCCTCCCCCGGGATCGAAATATCGCCATGGTATTCCAGAACTACGCTCTCTATCCCCACATGACCGTCCGGGGGAACCTGGGTTTCGGCCTGAAACTCCGAAAAGAACCCCGGGAGGAGATCGAGAAAAAGGTACAGGAAGCGGCAGAAATCCTGGATATTACCCAGCTTCTCGACCGGAAACCGAAACAATTATCCGGCGGCCAGCGGCAAAGGGTCGCGGTCGGACGGGCCATCGTGCGGGATCCGGATGTCTTCCTCTTCGACGAACCTCTCTCCAACCTCGACGCCAAACTCCGGGTTCAGATGCGGGCCGAGATCAGCCGGCTCCACAAGAAACTCAACGCGACGATAATCTATGTCACCCACGATCAGACCGAGGCTATGACCATGGGCGATAGGATCGTGGTCTTAAAAGACGGCATTATCCATCAGGTTGCCCCTCCGATTGAACTCTACCTCCATCCGGTCGATAAGTTCGTGGCCGGTTTCATCGGAAGCCCTCCGATGAACTTCATCGAGGGGCGGATAATGGCGGAGGGCGAAAAACTCTATTTCGACGGAGGCGATTTTCGGGTCCGGGTCGGGGATGAGCAGTTGGAGTCATTAAAAGAATATACCGAAAAAAAGATCATCCTGGGGGTCCGGCCTGAGGATATCTACCTCTCAAAATATTATGACGATAAATACCCGGAAAGCCGGTTGGAGGCGATGGTGGATGTAGTCGAACCGCTGGGCGCGGAGATGTACGTTCATTTCCGGACCGGGGAGACACATTTTGTCAGCCGGATAACAGTACGGGAATATATCAAGGTAGGAGAATCAACCGAACTGGTCTTCGATATGAGCAAGGTCCATTTCTTCGACCCCGAAAGTGAAAAGACGATTTAGGGAAATCTATTGCACGATTAAGACAATTTCTGTACTATGTCTCTATTAGTATAACTATATCTACCGCTTTAAAATTTTCCGATAGCTATCGAGATCACGATTTTTTAATTAATTTTCTCTGCTTTTTGAAATTCAGTACCATTACTCAAGCAGTCAACCTGGGGCGGAATTGGTAAACTATTCCCTATTCTCCAATCCCTATTCCCCAAATTAGCGCCGAAGGCGCTAATTTATAAAAGGAGACTACCATGGTGGAAGAAAGACCTTTGGAAGGACAGGAGAAGAAACCGGAGGAGGAGCTCTCCCAGATCGATCAGGCGGATCTCTCCCAGGAGACCGGACTCCGGGAATTTCCCGAAGAGACGCTCTGCCCGAGCTGCGGCCGATTTGTCGGAGCGTATGAGAAATGCCCTTACTGCGGCGCCGAGCTGAAGAAACGGATGTCGCTGATCATGTGGAAGAAGATCTCGGTCTTCGGGACACTGCTGGGACTTGGCATTATGTGGTTCGCGGCCATCCATATGAATCCACAGAAGGTCCAGATCGGTGAGATTCAGGAGACCTACAACAACGCTCAGGTCACCATTCAGGGGGTGGTGATCAGCCGCAGACTGGATGAGGAGAGCGGCAGCATCAGCCTGGTTATCGCCGATAAGAGCGGGTCGATTCAGGCCCGGAGCTTCAGCGCCCTGCCGAAGTTCAAAGAATTAGGGAACATCCCCGAGGTCGGAGATATTATCTCAACAGTCGGAACCATCGGGGTCGATGCCGTCTACGGCACCTCCTTAAATCTGGGACTGCCCCATCGACTTAAAATCCTGGACTCACCCGAGGCCGAAGAAGTCAAGATATCAAAACTTAAGCCGAGCTATGTCAACAGCAAGGTTATTGTCTCCGGGATGGTAAAGTTTCCCACCCGTTTCGGGAAGCTGACCATCACCAACGGGGTGACCGACGTGACAGTCCTGCTCGACGAGAGAAACCTGGGTGAGGAAATCCCCGAGTTCGCGACCGGTGACGGGGTAGAGGTGACCGGGATAGTTCTTAGCGGGATGGAAGGTTATACAATTATTCCGGCGACCGTGGAAGACATCAAAACAGTTGAAGATGTAGCCGTGGGAATACCCAGAAAGAAGATCTCCGAGATCACCATGGCGGACCTCGGTGAACTGGTAGAGGTTGAAGGAAAAGTAGTTAGCTTCAAAGCGTTCAAGGGAGGAGGAGGAGCCGTGACCATCACGGACGGCACCGGCCGGATCGTGATCGGCCCGATATTCTCCAGCATCTTCGACAAGATTCCGGACAGCCATAAGCTGAAGATCAACGGGACCCTGGTTAATACCAAGGGGGCGGTCGATCAGTTCCGGGGAGAACTCCAGGTCCAGCCTGGCAGTGCCGCGAACATTACTATCATAATCCCGAAAAAAACTAAATAAGAGGAGCTAACCATGGAACATTGGATAGAAATCCTGATGTACGCGTTGGCGGGGACACTCCTGGGAGGTTTCCTCTTCGTTGTCCCCTCAATTCACTTCCTCAACTTCTCCGGGGTAATCATCGCGATCTGGGGTCACTACCATGGCCTCTTCCCGGCGGATGCCCCCCTCACCCTCTTCGCCTTCTTTATGGGGATGGTGGTCTCCTTCGGGATCATGAATACCATCCCCTCGATGTTTTTAGGGGCGCCGGATGAATCAGCCGTCTTCGTGGTACTCCCCGGATCCAAGTACATGCTCCAGGGCAAGGGCTACGAGGCGGCAATGCTGACCGGGATCGGAGGGCTGCTGGGAATCTTATTCCTGGCCATTATCTCTCCTTTCTTCTTCTTCGCGCTCCCCAAGCTCCATGTAATCCTGGGTCCGCATATGCACTGGATCCTGGGGCTGATCATTATCTACATGCTGATGAGCGAGTGGCCCAAGGGGACCGGGAAGGGTGAGACCTGGTGGATAAAGCTCAAGGGCGCCTGGGCCAACCTCTTCGCCGGGATAGCTACCTTCGGCCTCTCCGCCTTCATGGGCTTTCTCATCTTCAACCGGACCATGGTCCCGGCCAAGATGGGCTTCCAGGGGTTGCTCCCGATCTTCGTAGGCCTCTTCGCCGTCTCCAGCCTTATCTCATCAATCCTCTCCAAGCAGAAGATACCCCACCAGCATATCACTGACACTATCGATCTTGACTACAAGACAATGTGGAAGGGGTGGATGCCGGGCTGTATCGGAGGATTTTTAGCCGCGTACCTCCCCGGAGTTACCGGAGGAATCGGGGGTTTGATCGCGGGTCATGCCTGCGCCCAGCGGGATGACCGGATATTCGTGATGAGTCAGGGGGTCTCCAAAGTGGTCTATTATACCGGCCAGTTTCTCCTCTTCTTTATCCCTTCTTACTTCTTTCTTAACGGGGCGGGGTTAAAACGAGGGGGAATGGCGATCAACCTGGGTCCATTCTACAAGCCGACACTCCTGCAGGAGTATGTATTTATCTTCGGTGTGGTAGTGATAGCAAGCTGCATCTCCTACCTCCTCCTCTCATTCAACTCAAAGTGGATCATCAAGCTGATCGCCAAGGTCCCCTATCAGAAACTCTCCTACGCCTCCCTGGCGATCGTGGTGGTGATGGTCTTCTTCATGCCCGCGATGCTGGAAGGCACAATCAACAGCGCGGTTCTGATCGCCGGGGTCCAGGTCATCGGGATCATGTGCGTCAGCACCTGCCTGGGGCTGATCCCGATCTTCTATCACTGCCGACGTTCCAACTGTATGGCCGTAATCATCGTCCCGATCTGTATCAGCATGGCGGGATACGGCCCGCCACTTGTCAATTTACTGGGACTGGGCTAATACTTTAAAAACATATTGAAATAACATTTATAGGTTGAGTTAAGAGTTTCAATCGTTAAACAATAATTAAAATATTTTTTTCCCAAAGGGAAAAAAATCGGTAAAATTTTTCAAAGAAAAATTTTATTCCGGAGGAAAAAATAATTATGAAAGGACTGACACACTTTATGTCCGGCGCGGCGGTCGCCTCATTCTTCCTCCCCGCCGTCAAGATGGCGGGGGCGGAGCGGATCGGCGGCGCCAGCTCATTTATCCTCTGCCTGGGAGGTCTCTTCGGGATCATGCCTGACACCATGGACTTTAAGATGGGTCAGTTCTTCACCAAATCGGAGTATGAGATCGATCCCGATCCGATGGATCCAAGCCCACAGGAGATGGCGGAGGGACTGGGAAAGGCCCTGGACCAGGCTTACGATACCAATCTTCCGGTCAAAGCCCAGATGTACCCGATGCGGATGGGCGCCGACCTCTGGCGGCAGTATGTGATCAACTTCGATGGGGAAGCCAATGAAGTAGTAATCGTGATCAATGAGATTGTCACCACCTCCCAGGTCCCGATCCTCGGTTCGGAGCCACCCCCGGAGAAACGGATCGGACGTTACAAGATCAAGGGAAAGTTCAACATCACCCACGGCCGTCCCTCTGTGGTGGATATCATGAGCGGTCCAATGTACAGCTTCTTCAAGAACGATGATGGCGATATGGAGATCGAATTCCTCCCCTGGCACCGGACCTGGAGCCATAGCTATGTCCTGGGCCTCATGATGTCGATCCCGGTCTGGCTGATCGCCTCGATGGCTGCCGGCTGGCATATCGGCTGGCTCTACGGGTTAATCGCCTTCCTGGGATTCGCGGTTCATCTGACCGAGGACCTGACCGGCCACATGGGAGGAAGTCTCCTCTGGCCGATAATCAAGCCGCGCTGCAACGGGTTGAACTTATTTAAAGCCAGCAACCCTCACGCCAACTTCAGCATCGACTATGCCTCGGTGGTCATCATCCTCTTCAACCTCAACCGCTTCGCGCCCGTGCCGATGTTCACACTCAACACCTTCGAGTACTTTCTCTATTGCCTGATCATACCTCTAGGCGCTTACTTCTCGATCGTCAAGATCTTTGGAGAGAAAGGCAAGAAGGCGAAAGCCGGAGTGGTCGCGATGGAGAAGGCGCTGGCCCGCGAAGAGTTGGAGTACGAAGCCGAGGAGAGCATGGGCGGCGATTAATTTAAAAGCCCCGATAAAATCGGGGCTCTTAAATTAAGAAATATTTCCATGGAAATATCAAATATTCTTATCGCGACCCTCCTGGGCACAGTCCTGGGAGGGTTTTTATTTTGGATCCCGGGGATCAGGCTCCTATCCATCTTTGGAATCCTGCTCAGTCAGGTATCCATCGTCCGGTGGTCCTGGTCTGATCCTGAAATAATATTCGTCTTTTTCATGGCCCTGACGGTGAGCGCGTCCTTCGCCGAGATTATCCCGGCCTTCTTCTTCGGAGCTCCCAGCGCTTCAACCCTCTTCCTGGTAGTCCCCGGGCGTAGATACCTTAATAAAGGATGCTCATACCAGGGAAGTATGACCGTGGGCACGGGAAGCTTGATCGGCATCTTTCTCCTGGTTGCCGCCGCCCCCTTCTTTATCTATCTCTATACCCCCCTCTTCAAGTTAATCAGATTACACTACCACTGGGCGCCGGGTATTCTGATACTCTATATGATTGGAGGTGAGTTCATCTTCCATCTCCGACAGGCTTTTCGCTTTAAACGAAGAGATGAATACCGGGCTCTCTTTATTGCCCCGGTAATATTCCTCCTCATTGGCCTCTTCGGTGTAATATTATTTCAATCCCGGCAATTTGTCATTGTTGGCAGGCAGGGGACATTATCTTCCGCCTTTGCCGGACTTTTTCTTCTCCCTCCTCTCATTCGGCGTCTGATTTATCCGAATAACGACAAGCTCGAAGAGGCAAAAACCACGGTCTTCAGTAAAAAAAGATCCGGCATCCTGGGGGGTATAGCCGGCGGGATCGGTGGGTTTCTATCCATACTGTTGCCGGTTGTGTCGGGCGGCCCGGGGGCTCTTATAACCGGTCACCTCATCCCCCGAAAGAATGAGAAAGCTTTTTTGATTTCGCAGGGGATGGTCAAGACTATATATTCGGCAGGAGCCTTTCTCCTCTTCTTTATTCCCACCATGGGTTTCACCCGGGGAGGCACCGCGATGATGCTAAGACCTCTCTATCATGCGAACCGCCATTTACAGGCTTTTCTTCTGATAGTAGCGGTAATGCTAATCAGCGGTTGCCTTTCATATTTTATCTTAAATATAACCTCCCGTCTGGCCCGTGGCATCGTCAGAAAGATCACTCTCCGGACAATAGCAACCTCGATTATTGGCTTCGTTACAGCGATTATCCTCTTCCGCTACGGCCCCGAGTATCTATTGATCCTATTTACGGCCGCCTGCCTCGGCAGTCTTCCACTGGTCTTCGGCTGTCGCCGCAGTAATACCTTCTCCGTCATGCTTGTCCCGATTCTATTATTTATGATGGGATGGCATCAGCCGGTAATAAATTTCCTCGGATTTTTTTAAATTTCCCTCCAGAAAATTTGCCATTTTACTTATCTCACACCTTCCCCGTTCCGGTCTCCATCTCAACGGAGAAGTTTCTTCCTTCCAGCTTTTCATTCGGGTTAAGGCTGTTCCGTCCCTGTACAGCCCGGACATTGGCCAGGAGGATACCGTCATCCAATGTCAAAAGATTACCTACCCCGAACTCCGATAAGAATTCGCCCCCGGCCGCGTCCAGGCGAATCTCAAACTCCCCCCCGGCCAGTGGCTGACCGTCAAAGACGTCCACTACCGCCCGGATAGCATCGAGCTGGAACTCCTGGTTGCTGTCAAACTTAATCTTCATGCTTGTCTTTGATGGTAATATATTTCTGGAACCGACTTTTTGGCTTTTCGGGAATTGTTCTCTGTATATACCCCATATCTAATATAGGATTTAAGATGCTTCGCCGGAAATGTTCTCTATCTTGAAGATCCATAAACTTCATTATCTCTTTTAATGAATGAGGATTCTCACAATATCTTAATATCCGAGCTAATCTATCCGTAACTTTGACTTGCGGGGTGACTTGCGGGGTGACTTGCGGGGTGACTTGCGGGGTAGCTTGTGGGGTGACTCCCGGGGTAGCTTGTTGGGCAACTTGAGCGGTAGCTTGAGCGGTGACTTGGGCGGTAGCTTGAGCGGTGACTCGGGCGGTAGCTGGGGGGGTGACATGCGGGGTAACTTCCTGGGTGACTTGCGGGGTCTGATAAGGAAATATAACAGTGAATCGATCATGTTCTTCGTCGCTTGTCCAGGAGGGAGAAGGATAACCTATATTATTTAAGGTTAAAATATAAGTCCTGTATCCAGTCCCTTTAGTCTCGGCCCAGCCGATATCATAAAAGACTTTTGCTATTAAGGAATTTCGCAACTCCGATCCGGGGGTTTCATAGTCATCCGGGGGTTTAAGAGAATATCCGGGATTATAAAATTCAACCCGGTCATTATATATCCTGATCTGAGAAGGAGACGGGTGGAAATAATCCTGGTGCATCAGAAGATTTCCGAGAGCTTCCCGTAATGCGTTCTGAAAGGGATCGTCCTCAACCCGGGTGAGATTCTTGCCCAGCTTAAAAGGGATAAGAAAGAAACGGCTGATTAAATCAAGTCCCTGGGTGCGCAGATAGATTAAATTGCCCTGTAAATCCCGGGAGAGGAATGGGTCCGAATCCTTTCCCCACTCAACACCCTGAATGCGGATAATATCAAGTCGGAGATGCGGGAAGTATCTCCCGACGGACTCCGATTTGCCAAAAAGAAGTATTCCGGCAACGGTCAAATGTTCGCAATCCTTGGAGAGAAGACTATAAGCTTGTAATAACTCCCGATCGTCCAATAGATACTCTCGGGAACCTTCTTTCTGGAGTTTTAGAAGATTTCTAAAAGCAATCATTGCCCTTGGATCAATATCCTCTAAATCGGTATCTTCTAAGATGTGCGCATCCGGAGAATTCAACTGCGCCCGATAAAATCTCTGGAGATCTCGATCGGTCAGCTTACAATCCGCTGAGCCGACCCGTTTATATCCACCTTTCATCGGCCCTTTCTTCTTCAAATATATCGGCTTTTCGTAGGACAGGGCTTCATCTACTTCAATGGATATGAAATATTTTCCGGATTCCTCCAGTATCTCCGGTCGAATCATAGGGCAGAAATTAAATTTCTCACTAATAGCCGAAGCTAGATCGTCCACCAGCTTTTGAGGATTTGTTACGCCTTGCTTAAAATATTTTCTCTTTTCCTCTTTAACGCCTAAGACAATCATCCCCCCCCTGGTATTAGCAAAGGCCGATATTGTCTCCCAGATACTCTGGGGCAGACCACCTTTTGCCGCCTTATACTCAATCCGGCTGGTCTCATAATTTTTTAGAGATAATCCTGCTATTTTCATTTTAACTCTTTCCAAGAAAACTTTTGAAATTCAATTGGTTTTCCTGTGGGAGGGCTTTCCAAGCCCGATATTTTTTCATCTGACGATTCTTGAAATTGATAGATTAACCCAAAAATGTGATAGATTAGTGATAGATTAAAATATTTAGATCCCCAATAATTTAAGAGCGTCCCATTTTGTTGAGGTAGGGCATTAGGCCGCTCTCCACCATGTACAATAAACCAGTTTAATTTGACACCTATTTTGTAGGTTCATTCGCTCTTTCCAATACGCATTCCACGCATCCCGATCGTAGCGACGTATCATTACAATCCGCCCCATTCTTTCTGCTCCTGCATCTGACCAATTCCATCCAACTTTCTTAAGCCGCCGGACTAATTCTCTAATGATATTCTCTATTAATGAAGCCGTCTTTGGAGCTATGATCCCTGTGTCTACCCACATCTTCAGATGAGTAAATAGTTTCTTGCGAGCATTAGCCAGGT
>CAKZYZ010000187.1 GCA_937885075.1 uncultured bacterium
GCTGGATCGGTTCCATATCCCCACCCCGTGAATACGAGGAGATCCCTATCAGACCGATCAGAATCGTCGCTATAATAGAAATTCTGTGATTCTTAATCATATTGATTTAATCGTAGTATCGTCCTTTCGCTTCTGCTTAAGGACTTGTAGGAAATGTAATAAAAAAGACTCTTGCTCCGTATTTCAAGAGGCGTCTAACGGTCTTCAACGATCTTTAACGTTTTTATTTTTTAACGTTAGCGCCGAAGGCGCTAAGTTCCTGTATCGGAAGTTTCCCGAAATACTTCGGGATCCCGAGTTGTTTCATATTGAGTCTCGGGACAATAACCTCTAAGGAAAGCAGGAAGGCAGGAGGGGAATACTTGAATTCTCCTGATTTCATGCTTTCCTTAGAGGAAAAGTTGCCCGAGCGCAGCGAGGGCTAAGTTCTTAGTCCTCTTCCCAAAGTTATTCCCGCCCTCTGAGCAACTAACAGGAAGTTTTGATCGACTCCTCCCTCCCGGAGATCTCTTGTCTGACAGAACACGTCAAGCGTGTTCTGTCAGATAAGGATTGAGATGGGGGGATTTCTGGTAGTCTTCAGATATGGTATTTTTCATTTTATTCCTCCGCGTCTGCTTTTATTATCTTGTGACGGCTTCTCTCCATGTTATATTGCTCAACTTGGAATTTAGATATTTCGTAAGTATGTAACTAACCATAACGATAGTAAATTTGAGATGAGGATCAGGGGAACTATTCCCTATTCTCTAATCCCCATTCCCCAAATTTGCGAACATAGTGATCTAATTAATTATGAAATGGACAGAGACATTGATTGTGACCCAGCGGGATAATCCCCAGGAGGCGGAGATCCCCAGCCACCGCCTGATGATCCGGGCCGGGATGATGCGTAAGCTGGCATCCGGGCTTTATACTTATCTTCCGCTGGGATTGAAAGTATTGCGGAAGGTGGAAGCGATTGTCCGGGATGAACTGAACCGGGCCGGGGCGATTGAGATCCTGATGCCGATCCTTCAACCCCGGAATCTCTGGGAGCGGAGCGGCCGCTGGGATCTGATGGATGACATCATGCTCAAGGTCAAGACTCACCAGGGCCAGGAGCTGGTGCTGGGGCCGACCCATGAAGAGGTGGTTACCGACCTGGTCTCTCGCGAGATCAGCTCCTATAAACAGCTCCCCAGGAACCTCTATCAGATCAACACCAAGTTCCGTGACGAGATCCGGCCCCGGTTCGGCGTGATGCGTTCCCGGGAATTTATCATGAAGGACGGCTATAGTTTTGATGCCGACGATGAATCCGCCGACCGCAGCTACCAGCTGATGTACGATGCCTATACCCGGATCTTTGCCCGGTGCGGGCTGACCGCCATGCCGGTGGAAGCGGATACCGGGGTGATGGGCGGGAACCAGTCCCACGAATTCATGGTTCCGGCCGAGACCGGAGAGGACGCCATAGTTGTCTGCCCGGATTGCGGGTATGCCGCCAATGTGGAGCAGGCGGAGATCAAGCCGGCCCATACCACGGTAACCCGGACCGAAGATGCTATCGAGGAGATCGATACCCCGGAAGTTCGGACGGTGGAGGAGTTGGCGGAATTCTTTCAGACTACCCCGGATAGATTTATTAAAACATTGATCTATACCGCCGACAGCCAACCGGTGACGGTATTAATTCGGGGGGATCGGGAGATCAACGAATCAAAACTGAGAAGGCTTCTCGGGGCGGCTGAACTGGAACTGGCCGATGAGGAGACTATCAGGAGAGTTACCGGCGCGCCGCTTGGCTTTGCCGGGCCGGTCGGTCTCTCGGGCATCCGGATTATCGCGGATTATACCGTTGTCTTGATTGAGTCCGGTATTACCGGCGCCAACCGGCAGGACAGACATATTATCAATGTGAATATGGAACGGGACTGCCCGGGGCTGGAGTATCATGATCTGGCAGTCGCCGTTGACGGAGATCTCTGCCCGGGCTGCGGTACGCCGATGAAGATCAGACGGGGGATAGAAGTGGGCCATGTCTTCAAGCTGGGGACTAAGTACAGTGAATCTATGGGGGCGATGGTGAAAGACGAGTCGGGGGGAGAGAAACCCGCGATCATGGGATGTTACGGTATCGGCATCAGCCGGACGGTAGCCGCCATCATCGAACAGCATTATGATGAGAAGGGGATAATCTGGCCGGCCTCGGTGGCTCCGTATCAGGTTCTGATTCTGGCGATCAATCCGGGTGATCCAGCGGTCGGTTCCGTCGCGGAAGAGCTCTATGCCGCGCTTGCCGAAAGAGGGATCGAGGTGTTATATGATGATCGGAGTGCCAGCGCCGGGGTTAAGTTCAATGACAGCGATCTGATCGGTATCCCACTCCGGATCACTATCGGGAAAAGAGCGGTAAAGAGCGGGGAATTAGAGGTCAAACGGCGTGATTCCGATGAAGTAATCAAGCTGCCTACCGCGGAAGTTGCTGACTGGATCGTTAGTAATCTCTAAGAACATAGCGCCTTCGGCGCAAGCTCGTAGTGCCCCGCCTCTGGCGGGGCCCAACGAAGGCAGGACTGAAGTCCTGCACTACGAGTTTATTGAAATTCCGAAGCAGTCAGTTATATATATGCTTCAGAATATCAATAAAAAAATAGCGATCGGGAGTAGGCTAACCATTCTCTGTTCCCCATTCCCTATTCCCCAAATTTGCGCGGCAGGCGCTAATTTATAAAATTTTCCTTGACCGAAGCATACTAGTTGTAGTTAAGTACATACTGTTATGCTTCAGTAGTTGATAAATTTTTTGGTTTCCGGTCCTCTGTCAGCTATGAGGATGGAAATTGGCGCATAAAGAGTGGGTGGAGACCCACTCTTTCTGTTTAGGGGATAGAACAATCATTATTCGGTTATTGCCGGATTATTTATAGAATATAGAAGGTGAAAAGATGAATGCGGATTTAATAGCGGTTCTTGATTATATGGAGAAGGAGAAAGGAATCTCCCGGGAGATTATTCTGGAGGCGATTCAGGAATCTCTTCTCTTAGCCTCGAAGAAAAGCATCGGTCCGGCCCGGGATCTGGAAGTATCGATCGACCCCAAGACCGGGGATATAAGAGCTTTCTCCAAATTGATTGTGGTAGATAAGGTACTGGACCGGCATGGAGAGATTCACCTGGAAGATGCCCTTAAGATTGATCCCGAGGCGAAACTCGGGGATGAGGTTGTTAAAGAAGTTACCCCTCGGAATTTTGGTCGAATAGCGGCCCAGACGGCCAAACAGGTGGTTATCCAGAAGATTAGGGAGGCGGAGAAAAATATTGTCTTCGGGGAATATCAGGAACGACTCGGAGAGATTGTAAGCGGGACCATACATCATTACGATAAGCAGAATATAATTATTGACCTGGGCCGGGCCGAGGGAGTAATGCCTCCCCGGGAGCAATGTCCCCATGAAGAATATCGATTGGGCGCGCGGCTTCGCACCTATATCCTTGATGTCCGGGAACGGGCCAAGGGGCCGGAAGTAGTTCTCTCTCGAACCCACCCCAATTTTGTCCGGCGGCTCTTTGAGATGGAAGTTCCGGAGATTGATGAAGGCGCGGTTGAGATTAAGGGCATCGCCCGGGAACCCGGTTATCGGACCAAGCTCGCCGTAGTCTCGGTTGATGATAAAGTAGATTGTGTAGGCGCCTGTGTTGGATTGAGGGGGAATCGGGTGAAGAGTGTTGTCCGGGAACTCAACGGTGAAAAGATTGATATTATCCGCTGGTCCGACGATCAGGAAGAGTATGTTGCCAACGCCCTCAGTCCGGCAAAGCTAAAACAGGTTAACCTGAATCAAGCGAAGGGAGAGTGCGAGGTTATCGTTGACGAGGATCAGCTCTCACTCGCGATCGGGAAAAAAGGTCAGAATGTCCGTCTCTCTTCCCGTCTTACCGGTTGGAAGATAGATATCTTCCGCGAGGGTGAGGTTCTCAAGGGAGTGAAGGGCGCGGTAGCGGTACTTGGTGAATTACCGGGAGTGGGGGAGAAGATGGCCCGAAATCTGGTAGAGGCCGGATTTACCGATCTGTCGATCATCGCGATCTCCGAACCGGGTGATCTGATGGAGGTTGAGGGAGTTGGCAAGAAGACCGCCGAAGAACTGATAAAAGCCGCCCAGGAGCGGGCGGAGTAATTTCCATTATAATTTTGCGATATCCATCGGGATTAAAATACTAAACAATATAGTGCCACCAAGCCAGAGCTGCGAGTTTTTTAACTTTAGGCACTTTAGGCACTTCAAACTTTAGGCACTTAAGAACGTTGCCCGAACATAGTGAGGGCAAAGTTCTAATATATTATGAGAGTATATGAATTAGCACGGGAACTGGAACTGACCAGTAAGGAATTATTGGCAGTACTGAAAGAGATGGGGATTGAGGTTAAATCCCACGCGTCTTCAGTGAATGAAGAACAGGCCGGATTAGTCAGGGATAAGATAACCCCCTCCCCGCCGAAAGAAGAGCCGGTTAAGCAAGAAGACGCGGCTGAAGAGGTGTCATCCGATTCCCGGGCTGATGACCAGGAAGTAGATGCCGGGGAAGAGGATATCTCTGAATCTTCAGCTCCCGCCGCAGCGCCGCCGTCCGAGGAGAAGATTCTTGTTATAAAATTTCCGGTCACCGTTCGTGAACTGGCCGATCATATTGGCCAGAGGCCTAATATACTGATTAAGAAACTTCTGGAGATGGGTGTCTTCTCTTCTCTCAATCAGTTTCTGGATGAAGAGACAGCAATTATTCTGGGTAGTGAATATGGCCTGGATATCCAGCCCTATGTCTCGTTCCGAACCGAAGCGGATACCGGCCCGGTGAAAGTCGAAGCCGTGTCTGCCCCGGAGGTAGAGCCCGGGAAGAATATGCTTCCCCGGGAACCGGTGGTGACATTTATGGGTCATATCGATCACGGCAAGACTTCTATCCTGGATGCCATCCGCAGTTCTCGGATTACTGCCGGCGAAGCGGGCGGCATTACCCAGCATATCGGGGCTTATCGGGTTGAGATCGGGGGGAAAGGGATAGTCTTCCTCGATACTCCGGGCCACGCGGCTTTTACCACCATGCGCTCCCGCGGAGCGGATTTGACTGATATCGTAATTGTGGTAGTCGCGGCCGATGAAGGGATTATGCCCCAGACCGTGGAAGCGATTAATCACGCCCGCGCCGCCGGGGTTCCGATCATTGTCGCGATAAATAAGATAGATAAGAGTACCGCCCGGCCCGATCGTGTCCGGCGTCAGTTGTCCGAGCAGGACCTGGTCACCGAAGAGATGGGAGGAGAGGTTATCTCGGCCGCTCTCTCCGCGGTCACCAAAGAGGGGCTTGATCATCTTCTGGAGATGATTCTTCTTCAGGCGGAGATGATGGAGTTGAAGGCCGATCCGGATGGTCCGGCCTCCGGGGTGGTGATCGAAGCGAAGCTGACCGCGGACCGGGGTCCGGTGGCTACGATTCTGGTTAAAAGCGGTACGTTGAAGAGGGGAGACAGCTTAATCTGTGACATCTATCCCGGAAAAATCAAGGCGATGTTTAATGATCTGGCCCAGGCGGAGAAAGAGGCAGGTCCTTCCACTCCGGTAGAAATTATGGGACTGACCGGTGTTCCTGACGCCGGATCAACATTCCGGGTAGTTGTTAATGAGGCTCAGGCCCGGGAGATCGGAGAACGTCTTCAGGATGAACAGCAGGCAAAATCCTGGGATGATTCCCGCCGCCTCCGTCTGGAGGACTTCTTCAAGCAGATTGCCAGTAATCAGATCAGTGAACTCCCTCTGATTCTTAAAGGAGATGTTCAGGGGTCGGTAGAGGCGGTTAGTATGTCCTTGAATGAGATT
Source organism: uncultured bacterium (assembly GCA_937885075.1). Lineage (GTDB taxonomy): Bacteria > Auribacterota > Erginobacteria > Erginobacterales > Erginobacteraceae > CAKZYZ01. Next base: position 5,862 of record CAKZYZ010000187.1, read on the forward strand.
GCGAGTGGCAATAAGGATGTCTCTTTGAAGATAATCCACTCCGCGGTCGGGGCGATCAGTGAATCCGATATTATGCTGGCGTCGGCTTCCCGGGCGGTGATCATAGGTTTTCAGCTGCCGCTTTCCGGAAAGATTAAGAGAATGGCGGAGTTGGAAGGGGTGGATATCCGGTCCTACCGGGTGATCTATGAAGCTGTTGATGATATCAGAAAAGCCCTGGAAGGGATGCTGGAGCCGGAACAGAGGGAGATCATTCTGGGCGAAGCCCGGGTTAAGGAATTATTCAAGATATCCAAGCTGGGTATGATAGCCGGCTGTGTGGTGGAGAGTGGAACGATCAAACGGTCCGCTCGGATAAGAGTGATGAGAGACGGGGAAGAGATTATAATGGATACGATCTCTACTCTGAAACGATTTAAAGAGAAAGTAACTGAAGTAACTTCCGGAAAAGAATGCGGGATCGGATTGAATAACTTCCACGATTTCCAGGAAGGTGATCTGCTGGTATCATTCGAGATAGAAAAGATTGCCCGGAAGTTATAAGAGGAGAAAGAAGTTGTAAGTGCCTAAAGTATAAAGAAGTTATAAGTGCCTAAAGTGCGCTAAAGTGCCTAAAGTTGTCGCCTCGACCGGTAATGCTCGTTTTTCCTGGTTTTTCCAGGAACCCAGAAAAGCCCAGTCGAAAGTGACAACTTTAGGCACTTCAAACTTTAGGCACTTACAACTTTATTCCTATGCATAAAAGTAGAGAAAAACATGGTAAGAGCCGGCGGCAGTGCAAGATAGAAGAGCAGGTTAAGAGAATCCTGGGAGACATTCTGCAGGTTGGAGCAAATGATCCGCGGATCGGTTTTGTCAGTGTCGTCCGGGTGGATACAACCGGGGATTTAAAGAACGCCCGGGTTTATGTCAGTATCATGGGAGAGGATGTGGAGGTTGAGAAATCTCTGGAAGGTCTCCGGAGTGCCCGAAGCTACTTCCAGCGGGAATTGGGCCACCGGATGAGTTCCCGATATACCCCGGTTATCTCATTTGTTCTTGATGAGTCGATAGAATACAGTGAGAGAATCGATCGGATTCTCTCCGAACTAAATGTAAATGTAGATAGAGAAGATGATTTTGAAGATTCCCCCCCGACTGATTGATCTCCTCCTTGAATCCGACCGGTTCCTGATCTCCTCCCATGTGCGATCTGATGGTGATGCCGTGGGTTCTCAGCTTGCCCTGGCCGGAATACTCCATCAACTCGGCAAAGAGACGGTTATCCAGAATGAAACTCCGGTTCAGGAGAATTATGCCTTCCTTCCGGGATCGGATCAGATCCAGCCGTGGGGAGAGCTTCCTTTTAAGCCCCAGGCGGCTATCCTGCTCGATGCTCCGGATCCCAGAAGAATAGGAACCATAAATCGTCACCTCCCCTCGATCGATAAGATAATCAATATCGATCATCATATCTCCAATAGCGGGTATGGTGATGCCTGCTGGGTTGAACCGGGCAGTTCCTCGGTCGGTGAGATGATATTCCATCTCATCCCCGCGTTGGGTGCGGAACTTACCCGGGATATCGCGCTCTGTATCTATGTCGCGGTTTTAACCGATATGGGTAAGTTCCAATATATGGTCACCTCCTCATCCGGCGCCCGGGTTCTTTCTCTGGCAGCCAAACTGGTGGAGACGGGGCTGGTCCCGTATGATATTTACAAAAAAGTCTATAATATCTATTCCATCGCCCCGCTGAAGTTATTAGGCGAGGCATTATCTACGATGGAATTCAAGGACTCCGGTCAGATCGCTTTTATGAAGGTCTCCCGCAAGATGCTGGAGCGGGCAGGCGGCGGCTTTGATATCACCGAGAACCTGATCTCCTATCCCCGGGATATTGTCTCCACCCGGATCGCGATCCTCTTTACCGAGCATGATGAATTCATAAAAGTATCTTTCCGGTCCAAAGAGCCGGATGTAATAGATGTTAATGAGATAGCTTCCCGATTCGGGGGCGGAGGACATCCCGCCGCCGCAGGAGCAGAAGTTTCGGGGAGTCTTGATGAGGCGGCTTCGATGGTGCTGGGTGTGGTGGAGGAATACCTTTCGGAGATTAAAAACTGAACGTTCAACCCGCCTTCGCTAAAGCTACGGCGCGCAGGCTATTCAACGCTCAACGCTCAACGCTCAACTTTCAAAGCAAAAGCGACCAAACCTAAGCAAAACAATTAGTGTAAATTCGTGTAATTAGTGGACAGAAAAGCCGCCAATCCTAGGCGAAATAATCAGAGTAATCCGTGTAATCCGTGGACAAAAAAAGGGGGGAGGTTGGGGCAAAAGAAAGTTTACGGTTGGCAGTTGACAGATAATATGAAAATACCGGATTCCATACCGCGTCTCCCGGACGGTATCCTCCTGGTCGACAAACCGGCGGGGATTACTTCGTTCCGGGTTGTGGATCGTCTGAAAAAACGCTTCCGGATCAGGAAGGTGGGGCATGGCGGGAGTCTTGACCCCATGGCTACCGGCTTGCTGATTCTCTTGATTAACCGGGGAACTAAACTGGCGTCCGGTCTGTTGGGCGGAGATAAAGAGTATGACGCGACGGTACTGCTGGGGACGGAGACCGATTCCCAGGATATCACCGGTAAGGTGGTGAGGGTGGATGACAAGGCTGAATTCAGCCGGGAGGAGATTGAGGCGGCGCTGGAAACTTTTCGGGGAGAGATCCAGCAGATTCCCCCGATGGTATCCGCCCTCAAGCATAAAGGGGAGAGGCTCTATAAGATCGCGCGGAGAGGTGAAGTGGTAAAAAGGGAACCGCGGACGGTTACTATAAGTTCATTAACACTGGGAGAGGTATCAGGCCGGTCATTCCGGATTAAGGTCAGATCCTCAAAAGGAACATATATCAGAACATTAAGCCACGATATCGGGCAATTATTAGGTGTCGGCGGCTGTCTGTCAGCTCTCCGCCGAACCCGGGTGGGACAATATGATATTAAAGACGCCTTTCAGCTTGATGAACTGCTGGAGGGATCAAGAGATAGGCTGGCGGATTGTATCATTACGGCGGTAAGCTAGGCCGTACTCGAAAAGGTATTTTTAACATTCTGTGCTAAAAAAACTAAATATTCACCACGAAGGTCACGAAGAACATTCTTTTCAATACCCCCTTGAGGGGTACGAAGAAAAACAAAGAAAACTATGGAATTTTCCTTTGTTTCTTCAAATTCCTTCGTGAACTTCGTGTTCTTCGTGGTTTAAAAGGCTTTTCGAGTAAGGTCAAGCTA
>CAKZYZ010000188.1 GCA_937885075.1 uncultured bacterium
GGAAGTGGCGGGAGTGAGGTGCAGAGTGTGTTTTTTTTTTTTTTTTTGTCTTTATTTTTTCTAGTTGTTTTTTTTTTTTTTTCAAGCAGAAGACGGCATACGAGATATATCAGTGTGACTGGAGTTCAGACGTGTGCTCTTCCGATCTCAGATTAAAATCTGAACGTCCAACGCCCAACGCTCAACTTTCACGTTCAAAGACGCATTGGAGGAGCTGGCAACTGGCTTGGGGTGGCTTAAATGATGAACATCGAACAGGTCAGATGATCAGGGGATCAGAATATCAGGTCGACGAGCGAAGGCATCAATTAGTGTAATTCGTGTAATTAGTGGACTGCAACTCCGCTCAGCCGAGGCAATCTGTGTGAATCTGTGTTCTGATCTCTGTATATCTGTGTACTACCATGACTGAACCGTTAAAAAACTATCTGGTTACGTTCTTCCCCGAGAATAAGACGATTACGGTGGCGGAAGGGGAGACTATACTCAAGGCGGCGGAGAGGGCTGATATCTATGTGAATTCTATCTGCGGCGGCGAGGGGACCTGCGGCAAGTGCCGGGTGATAGTCAGATCCGGAGAAGTTCAGAGACATGCTTCTTCTCTGCTCTCAGAGAAAGAGACTGGGAAAGGTTATGTTCTCTCCTGTATGACTAAGATCCTATCCAATCTCGTGGTTGAAGTTCCTCCGGGAAGTTCATCCCTCAGGTCGAGTGATGGGAAAGAGGAGACCTCCAACCGTTTCAATTCGTTCTCCGACTGGGACTTTAACGATACCGGTTTTCCCCTCGATCCACCGGTCAGGAAATTTCGCATCTCCCTCCCCCCCCCCACACTGGAGGATAATCAGGATGATCTCTCCCGACTCATTAATGCCATCCGCCGGGAGACCGGACTGGACGGGATTACTGCTCCAATATCAATCCTCCGGCAACTCCCGGATCTATTGAGAGATTCCAACTGGGACCTATCCGTTACCCTGGCTGATCTTGGTAATTCCCGGGAGATAATCAGGATTCAGCCCGGAGAAGCATCAGGCGGCAACTATGGTGTAGCTGTCGATATCGGGACCACCACAGTGGTAGCTCATCTGGTTAACCTTGAAACCGGAGTAACTCTGGACGCGGCGGCCACCTATAACTCCCAGATCTCCTCCGGGGAAGATGTCATAAAAAGAATCATCCGTTCGGAGGAGGATGGGATTGATCCTCTCTGCCGGGCGGTCCGGCAGGATATCAATAATCTTATCGAAAAATTATGCCTCGAAACCGGGGTATCAAAGGATGAGATCACAGCCATAATCTGCGCCGGAAATACCACCATGCTCTCTATCTTTCTGGGGATTACACCCCGGAATATTCGAAGAGAGCCATATATTCCTCCTCTATCCGACCCGCCGCCTATACCGGCAGTTCAGGCTGACCTTAAAATCAATGAACATGGAATGCTCTATTGTGTTCCGGGGATTGCCGGATGGGTGGGGGGAGATATCACCGCTGGGATGATCTCTTCAGGGATTAGCCGTTCCCCGGTAGTCTCTCTTCTGATCGATATCGGGACCAACGGAGAGATCGTGGTCGGCAACCGGGAGTGGCAGCTCACCTGCTCCTGTTCGGCGGGACCCGCGTTTGAAGGGAGCGGGATCGCCTGCGGCTGCCGGGCGGTAGCCGGCGCTATCGATAAGGTTGATATACCGGATAGAGAGACTATCCGTTATCGAACAATCGGCGATGATCCTCCCATCGGGATCTGCGGATCAGGGTTACTGGACGCGGTCTCAGAACTCTTCCACGCGGGAATCCTGGGAAGAGACGGCAGATTTGACATGGAACGACCATCAGAGAGACTGATCGAATTCAACGACCAACCCGCCTACGTTATCGCGCCCTCTTCCGAGACCGCTGACGGACGGGATATCCTGATAACCCAGGGAGATATCGACAATCTGATCCGGGCCAAGGCGGCTATCCATGCCGGGATCGCGGTTCTCTTGAAAGCAGTTGATCTCGATCGAGATGATATAGGAAGAGTTTATATCAGCGGCGGATTTGGGAACTACATCAATATCGATCGAGCCATCTGCATCGGCCTACTCCCTGATATCGATCGGGAGAAGATCGTCTTCATCGGAAACGGATCGGTCCGGGGCGCCAAGACAATGCTCTTATCGCGGGAAGCGCTAAAACAGGCCAGGGAGATTGCTGCCGCCACCACTTACTTTGAGTTAAGCACTGATAATAATTTTATGGACGAATATACCCGGGCCATGTTTCTCCCCCATACGGATGTGGAGAACTTTCCCTCCTGCGGAGGGAAAGAAGTGCCTAAAGAAAAATAATAAAAAATATCGGGGATAGCATACAATACAGATAAAGCTAAGTGGATTGACGGAGTATTGGAATGGTGGAGTGATGGGAACCCGGGTGACCGGCAATCCAATGCTCCATCACTCCACCATTCCAATACTCCATTCTTTCTCACCTCATCATCCCTAAAATAACGGAGCACCCTATTCATGGAATCAATTAACGAAAAATGGACTAATACGATCAATACCGTCACCATCGGAGCAACTAAGGAGAACGGGGGGTCACGGGGATCAACCGTCACGATAGGTGGTGAGACCACCCTCCCCTTTCTGCATTTTGAAGGTCAGATTCCTCACCGACCCGCACTGGCGCTCGATGTGATTGACTACAACCCCGACGACTGGCCGGAAGTCCTCAAATCTCCATATGCTGATGTTCTGGGAGATCCGACAGCCTGGGCGGAGAAATGCGAAAAAGAATACGGAGCCGACCTGATCTGCCTCCGCCTCCAGAGCCTCCACCCGGACTGGGGGGATACCGCTCCGGAGAAAGCGGCGGAGACCGTAGCGGCAGTCCTGAAAGCCACTACCATCCCCCTGATTATCTGGGGCTGTGACTCCCCGGAAAAAGATAATCTGGCCCTGCCCCTCTGTGCTCAGGCGGCCGCCGGAGAGAACTGCCTGATCGGTTTTGCCACCGAGGATAACTATAAGACCCTGGCCGTGGCCTGTCTGGCCGATAAGCATAAGATTGTGGCCCAGTCCCCGATTGATATCAATATTGCCAAACAGGTTAATATCCTGATCTCGGAGATGGGATTTAATCCGTCCGACATCATCATCGACCCCAACACCGGAGCCCTGGGATACGGGATTGAATACACATATTCGATCATGGAACGGATCAGACTGGCGGGACTATCCGGGGACAAGATGATGGCCATGCCTATGATCTGCGATGTGGGGGCGGACGCCTGGCGGGCCAAGGAAGCCAAGGCATTGAAAGAAAACTTTCCGGAATGGGGGAGTGAGAAAGTCCGGGGACCGCTCTGGGAGGCAATGACCGCCGTACTCCTCCTTCAATCCGGAGGAGACCTTATCAATCTCAGGCATCCGGAGGCGTTGAATAAGGTGCGGGAGCAGATTGAGGTGTTGATGGGGGGCGGGGACTGGGGAGTGTAAAAGACTGAACATCTGCTTGCATCCCGATTATTTCGGGGGAACATTCAATGTTCAACGCTCAACTTTCAACGTTCAACGACGATTAAAAGCAAAAAGACATTTAGACAGAACGATTGCAGACAGGACGATTAACAGTAAAAAGAAAAGCCGAAGCGAGGCTAATAGTCCTGACTGCAATGTTCCTGTCATAAAAAGAGGGTGAGGTAAGGAAAGAAGAAGTTTTAACAAGCTAAGAGTGACAACTTTAAATAATGGCTAAAAATATAACCCCCAGAACTTCGGACATCCACTAAATGAAAAATTATCTGACATAGATTCTTCTGGCGCTGAAAGATGCCGGGGTTGATTTTACAATCGGCTAAAGGGATAAAATGGTGGATCAGATTAAATCTATTCAAGTTGACCCCGATTTTCGGGAGTTATTAAAACGGTGCTCTCCTTCTGATTTTGACGGCCACACCGAATTTCAAAATATGTCTCCTGAAAAGAGACTGGATGGACTGGCCAGCCTGGCCCGCTTTGTCCAGGAAAACAAGGGGGCGGCTAATAGGAAAAAATCATAGATATTGTATCTAAAAACACATAACTAAACCAAACGGCGTTAATTCCAGTACTCTCCTGATAAGTTAGCGCCGGAGGCGATAACTTAATATGTTTGTAATCAGCGAAAAAATTAATGGGATGTTCAAAGTGGTCAGGAAGGCAATCGCGGCCCGGGATAAGGCGGCTATCCAGGATATTGCCCGGCGGCAGATTGCGGCGGGAGCTAACGCGCTCGATCTTAATGTGGGGACCGCGACGGACGACCGGATCGGCGCTATGGTCTGGCTGGTGGAGACTGTGCGTGAAGTCAGCGATATCACTCTATGCCTGGACAACCCGAAATTTGAGGTAATCCAAGCCGGGGTGAAAGCCTGCGGGGAGAACTTCATAATCAACAGCACCACCGCTAAAGATGAAGACCTGGCAAGATTTCTTCCCTTCGCCGCGGAGACCGGAGCGGCTATCATCGCCCTCACCCTGGATGAGAAAGGGGTCCCCAATACGGTAGAAGGCCGGATAGAGATCGCCGCCAAGATACTTATCACGGCGGAGAGTGCCGGAATACCTCCGGAGCGGATCTACCTCGACCCTGTGGTTCTCCCCATCAATATCGCCCAGGATCAGCCGAAGAAGCTCATGGAGGCAATCGGGCAGTTCAAAATCCTCTCCTCCCCTCCCCCCCACATTGTAATCGGATTGAGTAACCTGGCCCAGGGAACAACCGAAAAATCACTTCTGACCGGTACCTTTCTCGCCATGGCTGCCGGGATGGGATTGGATGCCGCTATCATCGACCCGGAAGACAGTCTTCTGATGGAGATCATGATCACCGGTGAAGTCATGCTCAATAATGTTATTTATAACGACGACTATCTGAAAGCCTACCGCGCTTAAAATTTTCCTTTGGAAAATTTTAAATGTTGTCTTCTGTGAACTGGCATAAGGAGGGTATTGATGAAAAAGTTGTCGACCACTGTGTTTATTTTTCTACTGATCGGCTCGCTTAGTTCGGCATCGGCGGAAGTAATAGAGCTGAGATATTCCACCTATCTGGGGACAGAATTCGAGGAGGGGGATTATGGACCGGCAGTGGCAGTCGATTCGATCGGGGCCGCCTATCTGACCGGTAGTACCGACTCTTTCTTTGCCTTCCCAACCGTCAACGCCTACCAGTCATCCGGGAGTGGCACTCACAACCCCTTGATATTCGTAACCAAGTTTAGCTCTTCCGGCTCTACCCTGCAATATTCGACCTACCTGGGGGGAAGCAATTACAGCGCGGGGTTGGACCTGGCAGTTGACTCCCAGGGCCGGGCCTGGGTGGTAGGGTTCACCGCCGCCACCGACTTTCCGGTAAAAAACGCCTACCAGGGTGAGAATGCCGGCGGGCCGGACGGATTTATTACCCGATTCTCTCCAGATCTTTCAACTCTGCGTTACGCGACTTTTCTGGGAGGCACCAGCGCTGATCGGGGCAGGAGCATCGCTACTAACCAGGGCAGTGTTTTCATCACCGGAGTCACCAGCTCGATAAACTTCCCCACCCACAATGCCTACCAAGCGCACCGGGCGGGCAACAGCTCTAATAAGGATATCTTCCTGAGCAAGTTTTCCCCGGAGGGCAACAGCCGGGGATATGATTACAATGGTGATGGGACTTCTGATATCGCCGTCTTCCGGGAGGATGCAGGACTCTGGGCAATACGTAACCTAACCCGGGTATATTTCGGAGCAAGCGGAGACAATCCCGCGCCCGGGGACTATGACGGCAGCGGAACCACCGAGATCGCGATCTACCGTCCATCTTCCGGCCTCTGGGCCGTCCGAGGAGTGAGTCGGATATATTTCGGTTCCTCCGGAGACACCCCCCTCCCCGGCGACTATGATGGCGATGGAATATGGGGGCCGGCAATATTCCGTGAGAATAGCGGTCTCTGGGCAATTCGAGGAGTAACCCGAATATATTTTGGTCAGTTTGGAGATACACCCATCCCCGGTTATTATTCTGATTCCGGCCAGTGCGAGATCGCCCTCTTTCGGGGGACCAGCGGACTCTGGGCAATCCGCGATATCAGCCGATTTTATTTCGGCGGTTATCCGGATGAACCGGTTCCGGGAGATTACAACAGTACCGGTTCCTGGAGCGGAGCAATCTTCCGTCCCCAATCGGGACTATGGGCGATCCGGGGATCAACCCGGGTATATTTCGGCCAGTACCTTGACGGCGCTTACCCTGCCAATTATCGAGGCGATGGTGATGATGGGATTGCCATCTTCCGCCCCTCTTCCGGTCTCTGGGCGATCCGGGGAGTAACCCGGGTCTATTTCGGGCAATACGGCGATACTCCGGTAACGAGATAGGGAATGGGGGATGGGACAAATATCCAATTTCCAACATCCAACTTCCAATGTCCAAATGCGAGGTTGAATTTGAAAATTGGGAATTGGAAGTTGGCCATTGAAAATTCATTATGGGGCTGAGGTTGGGGGAATAAAAGCAAGAAGTTTCAACCAGAGAAAGTGACAACTTTAAATCAGGACGTGACACCCATTCCATCGCTGTGATATTATTTTTCGGGTTTAATATGAGCTTCCTAACAGTGGGAGCCTTCAGGCTACCACCAGTGGCGACCTGAAGGTCGCCGCTACGAGCGGCTAAACCGTACTCAATATATATATTCTGCAAATAACAAGGAGGGGGGAATGAAGAAAGTTTTGTTGTCTGTCTGTGCTCTCTGTCTTTTGCCCGGACTGCTTTTCGCCAGTGATGTTCGGCTTGAATATTCCACTTACCTGGGGGGGGCCGAGGGGAGCGAAGGGAATGTAAAAGTGGCGGTAGATTCCGAGGGCTGCCCTTACCTGGCCGGAGAGACTCAATCGGATGATTTCCTCACCGTCAATCCCTACCAGGCATCCCTGCAAGGGGGCCATAACTCCGATATCTTTATCAGCAAGTTCTCTTCATCCGGATCCACTCTCATCTACTCCACCTATCTGGGAGGAGAGAGCAGTGATTTTTATCCGGATATCGCTCTGGACGGGGATGGGTGTGCCTACCTGACCGGGGTGACAGAATCCATCGACTTCCCTACCGAGAACCCCTATCAGGCTAGTCAACCTTACGATGGGGGTTATAATGGTTTTCTCAGCAAGCTCTCTTCCTCCGGCTCAGTTCTGGTCTATTCAACTTATCTGGGGGGCGCATATCGTTACACCCACAGCCTGGGGATCGCCGTTGATACTCAGAACCGGGCTTATGTAACCGGCCATACCGGATCCACAGAGTTCCCCGTCGTCAGTCCCTACCAGGCTTCCAAGGCTACATCCGATTGGGTGCCGGATATCTTCGTCGCCAAGTTTGATACCTCGGGCTCATACCTTCTATATTCCACTTATCTGGGGGGTACCAAACAGGATGAAGGTCATTCCATAGCCGTGGATTCGAATAACTGCGCCTATCTTACCGGCTGGACCGAGTCTTCCAACCCGGCGGCCTTCCCGCTGGTAAATGCCTATCAGAGCTCTTTTGGAGGGGACCGGGATGCTTTTGTCAGCAAATTATCCAGCTCAGGCTCAAGATTGATCTTCTCCACTTACCTGGGGGGCGGCGCGAGAGAGGAAGGCGCGGATATTACCGTCGATGAATCCGGCAACGCCTATCTCACCGGCTGGACCTACTCAACCGAGGCCCCCCTCTTCCCGGTTCTCCATGCCTACCAATCCACCAGCGGCGGCATATTGGACGCATTTGTCAGTAAACTGGCTTCTTCAGGAGCATCCCTGATCTTTTCCACCTACCTGGGTGGATCATCTTCCGATTCCGGATACGGTATCGGACTGGGCCTCTATCAAACCGTATATATCGCGGGAAAGACCTCCTCAAGCAACTTTCCGACAATAAACCCCTATCAAGCGGGGAAGGCAGGAAGTAGTGATTTGTTTGTCACCAGGTTCACAACCTCCGGTTCCGTTCTCCTCTTCTCCACTTACCTGGGCAGCAGCGGCAATGACAGTGATCCCGATCTCGCGCTGGATAACCGGGGAGGAATCTGGATAGTCGGGGATACCTCCAGTTCCGGTTTCCCTACGGTTAACCCCTATCAAGCGAGCAAGGCTGGATCAAGTGACGCGGTCCTGGCCAGGCTATTCCAGTCTCCGCCCGCCAGCGCCACCCATACCGATTTTAACGGGGACGGGACCTCGGATATCGCGATCTTCCGGGATAGTTCCGGCCTCTGGGCGATCCGGGGAATCAGCCGGTTCTACTTCGGGGGCTCCGGGGACGAACCGGTTCCCGGTGATTACAATGGTGACGGGACCACCGAAGGGGGGATTTTCCGGCCCACGTCGGGACTATGGGCGCTGAGAGGGGTAAGCCGAATATATTTCGGCGGGTCATCCGACCAACCGATCCCGGGAGATTATGATGGCGACGGGGCCTGGGATACCGCTATCTTCCGGGACTCTTCCGGCCTCTGGGCGATCCGGGGGGTGACCCGGGTCTATTACGGCGGCGTCGGAGATACTCCCATCCCCTCTGATTTTGTTACTGAGGGGATCCGGGAGATCGGGATATTCCGGGGAAGCACCGGTCTCTGGGCAGCCCGGGGAGTGAGCCGAATCTATTACGGTACTTCCGGTGATATCCCGCTGCCGGCCAACTATGATACCGCCACGGATTATCTCACATCCGAGCCCGCCATCTTCCGGCCATCAACCGGATTATGGGCGATCATCTCGAATACCAGGGTTTATTACGGAGTCGAGTCCGACAGTCCGGTTCCGGCCGACTACACCGGAAATTCCGCCGATAGTATCGCCATCTTCCGTTCATCCACCGGACTCTGGGCGGTCCGGGAAGTAACCCGGGTATATTTCGGCGGTTTCGGGGATATGCCGGTGACGGAGTAAAAGAAGTGCCTAAAGTGCCTTAAGTGCCTAAAGTTGAAAGTTGCGGCTTGGGCGGGGAGGTTGCTTCGCTCCGCTCACAATGACACCTGAGTTTGACTGTCATTCTATGAAATCAGTGGGAAAAAATATAGTGAGGTAGAGTATGGCGGAAATAATCAACGGGAAAGAGATCGCGAAAGAAATCAGGGAAGAGATCCGGTTGGAAGTCGCGGAGCTGAAAGATCGGACCGGTGAAGTTCCCGGGCTGGCCGTCGTCCTGGTAGGAGAAGACCCGGCTTCGGAGGTCTATGTCCGGATGAAGGAGAAGGCGTGTCAAAAGGCCGGGATCACTTCTTTTCAGCACCGCCTATCCGCCGAAACCGGACAGGGTGAACTCCTGGATCTGATCGACAACTTGAATCAGGATCCCCGGGTCAACGGAATCCTGGTCCAGTTGCCGTTACCCGACCGGATTGATGAGGGAGATATTCTTCAGGCCATAGATCCGGATAAAGACGTGGATGGGTTTCATCCGGTCAACATTGGAAAACTTATGTCGGGAGAAGAGGGATTTCGCCCCTGCACTCCTCTGGGAATAATGGAACTGCTTCAAAGAAGCGGTAATTCACCGGAGGGGAAACACGTGGTGGTCGTCGGCCGGTCCAATATTGTGGGCAAACCGATCGCGCTGATGCTGGTCCAGAAGAAGGAAGGCGCCAACGCAACAGTCACCATCTGCCATACCGGGACTGAAGATCTGGGCGCCATCACCCGGCAGGCGGATATCCTGATCGTCTCCGCCGGGCGACCGTCAACCATAACCGCCGATATGGTCAAGCCAGGGGTTGTAGTAATCGACGTTGGAGTAAATCAGATTGGAGAAACCCCGGAAGGCAAGCGCATCCTGGCCGGTGATGTTGATTTCGCTGGAATTAAAGAAAAAGCCCGCGCCATCACTCCCGTCCCCGGCGGCGTCGGACCCATGACTATCGCCATGCTCCTGAAGAACACGCTCCGGGCCTATAAATTTCAAAACAAATTGCCTGATAAATAAAAATTTGCTTTAACCACCGGAAATATTATCAGCATGGTTCAAAACTATTTTTTTTTGGAGAAAAAAATAATGAGGGTATACATCGGCGCCACCAGGCAGAATGACGGCAAGACCGTTGTCTCCCTGGGTCTGCTCGCGGCCCTGGGGAAAAGGGTCAAGTCAATCGGCTACATCAAGCCGGTGGGCCAGCAGTTTCTCAATATAGATGGGAAAAAAATTGATAAAGACGTCGTCCTGATGTCAAAGATTTATAATCTCAAAGATAATCTAACCGATATGAGTCCCGTAGCTATACCCCGGGGTTTTACGGAAAATTACATCAATCACCCGGAGCAAAAAGAACTTAGAAACAAGGTTATCAAGAGATTCCGTACCGTCGCCCGGGGCAAGGATGTCGTTATCATCGAAGGAACGGGACACGCCGGCGTGGGATCGGTCTTTGATCTCTCCAACGCCAAAGTCGCCAAGCTCTGCCGCTCCAAAGTCATCATGGTCTGTCCGGGCGGAGTAGGTCGTCCTATCGATGAGATATTTCTCAACAAAGCGTTATTTGACCAGAAAGGGGTCAGCCTGTTAGGGGTGATCATTAATAAGGTTCGAAAGGATAAATTCGATAAAGTCAACGAACTGGTGAGAAAGAGCCTGACCGCGCGCGGGATTGAGGTCCTGGGGGTTATACCTTTTGAGCCGCTGCTCTCTACCCCAACCATAGGAGAGATCCTGCAGGCGATAGGAGGGAAGTTGCTCTCCTCGGGGAAGAAACGGATCGGTGAGCAAGCCGGGAGGTATGTAATCGGAGCAATGCCCCCCTCCACCGCCTTTGATTACTTCAATAAACGCTATCTACTCATCACTCCGGGAAACCGTGAGGATCTGATCCTGGCCGCGATCAGTCACTCTCTGGCTGACGATGGGACAGAGGTCTTGCTCACCGGGATCATTATTACCGGGGGGATTCTCCCCCACCAGAATATCCTCAATCTGATCAAGAAGACCGGCTTTCCCCTGATCGCGGTCAACGATGACACCTATACCACCACATCGAAGATCACCAATCTGAGCTTTAAGATCAAACCGGAAGACCGGGGAAAAGCCATTAAAATTCAGGCAATGATAGAGAAGTATGTAGATATAGATAAGGTCTTCTCTCTGCTCCAGCAGGATAGACGATGAGAGTCAGATCTACCTCTAAAATCTCTTAAGGTATATAGTTCTAATATCTAAACGCCACTGAGCACATCGCCCAATTGCTTCAAATCCAGCGGCTTGCGTAGGAGTCCGGCAATATGCGATTCCAGTTCCTGCTTGCTCTCTTCCGGGATACGTTTGCCGGTAATTACAACAATCCGGCTCTCCGGGGTGATCGCCTGGATCCGCCGGACTAGCTCCAACCCGGAGATCCCCGGCATAATATAATCCATAAGAATAATATCGTATCTCTCCTTCCGGCAGAGTGCCAGTGCCTCCTTTCCATCCTGCGCGGTGCTCACCTTCATCCCCTGCCCGGTCAGGTATTTGTTAAAGATAATCAGCAGGTCTTTTTCATCATCGATGACCAGGATTTCTTTCCCCCGCAGGTCTTCAAGCTGAATATCCATATCATCCCGCGCGACCTCATCCCGAACTGATCCAGTTGCTCTGGGAATGGTCAATATAAAGGTTGTTCCCGCGCCGCTCTCGACTGAGATAGTTCCCCCATGTTCTTCAATAATCTGCCGGGAGACCCAGAGACCAAGCCCCAGACTCGGAACTCCATCTTGCTTTCCTTCTTTCCGGGCGGTAAAGAAAGGCTGAAATACCCGGGGGATAGTCTCTTTCGGGATCCCGATCCCGGTATCACTAACCCGGGCCTCGACGCTGCCATCAATATTCCGGACCTGTACAGTCAGAGTTCCCTCCCCTGCCTGATCCATGGCATGGCAGGCATTCATAATCAAGTTCACGAAGACCTGCTCGATCTGGGAAAAGTCGGCCATCACCAGCGCCGGATCTTTATATATCCTCTGAATCCTGATATTGCAGAGTTTCAGTTCCCTCTCCTGGAGGGCAAGCGCCTCATCAATAACCCTGGTCAGATCAACCGGTTTCGGCTGGAGTTTCTCGCGGCGCCCGAAGGTGCCGAGCCGGCGGATCATCGTCCTCGCCCGCCCGGTCAACCGCAGAATGGTGGAGGTAGCCTTCTTGACCAAAGCCCGATCTCCGATATCAAAGTGTGCCAGCTGAGCATAACCACTGATCCCCATCAGGATATTATTGAACTCATGGGCAATGGCTAGTGACATAATACCCACCGCTTCCAATTTCGATGCCTCACGCAACCGCTCTTCTGATCGTTTGTAATCGGTGATATCTCGCCCCAGTACTACCAGTCCCTTCCGGCTGCCGTCGGGGTTAAAGATGGGAACCTTGATCAGGTCAATAATCCGGTCCGGGCCATCCCGGGAAGGGATTATCTTTTCGCCTCTGAATAAAGCCCCATTCTGCCAGGCCATTTCGTCGCTTTCTTCACAGGCGATAAACGCGTCATAAAAAAACCTACTCTCCCCCCCAAGTTCATGGTCCATCTTCCCCCGATAATCCACACCCTCTAGCTCGAAAATCTTTATGATGGCATCATTCCCCACCAACCAGCGACCTTCACCATCCTTAAAGCAGATAAGATCCGGAGTAGCGTCGATCAAGGTACGGAGCCGTTCCTCACTCTCCCGGAGAGCGTCATCCATCCTCTTCCGTTCGGTTATCTCAACAAAATTTCCCAGAACTGCTGGTTCTCCTTCGTAGATAATCCGGTTGGAGCGGATCTCAACCCATCCCACCGAGCCATCCCGACGAAGGGCACGACAGATGAAATACCCGGGTACAGCATCTCCCTTGATCCGATGTCCGGACATCTCTACTATTCTTTCTCGGTCATCGGGATGAACTGTACGGAAGATGTTTGTCCCTAACAGCTCATCCGCGCTATATCCGGAGATCTCTTCCAGACGTTTATTTAGATAGAGTATCGTCCCCTCGGGCGAAGCGATGTAGATCCCGGTCAGTGAGTTTTCGGTCAGAAGGCGGTACTTCTCTTCCGATTCAGCCAGACGGACCAGGGCTTCATACTTGTCGCTGATATCGCGGGATATTCCTATGTATCCTATGACTTCCCCGTCCTTGCCGTAGATGGTATTCTCTATCAGCTGAACCGGAAATATAGTCCCATCTTTCCGGCGATTGTATATCTCCCCGATCCAGAACCCATCCCTGGCCTCCCGCGTTATCAGTTCAGCTAAATTGGGCTTATTCCCCGATACCCCTTCAAAGAAATCAGATGCTTTCTTTCCCAATACCTCATCCGGGCGATATCCCTGGGTAGAATTTATCGCTTCGTTGACATAGATAATATTATGATCCATATCAGTAATATAGACCGCGTCTTTAAGACTCGACAGAGCACAGGAGAGCAGGTGAACCTGCTCCTCAGCGGATCGATCTGTTATTCTGACGTCGGAAACGTCGGAACCCTGTTTTGCATCACTATTTTCGTTCATGATATAACTTAGTTATGAAGTGCCTAAAGTTTGAAGTGCCTAAAGTGCCTAAAGTTATTCGCTTTCACCTGGAATTCAAACCTCAGCAGAAACCCAACCATCATTTCACTCAGGCAACTTCTTTTTAACCGTTGATTTGGCAGAATTTGCTGGTTAAGAGAAAAAACAATCCACCGAAACCGCTTCCCCGCAAAATGCCTTCGGCATCGCGGAGGAAAAATCCGCGGTTTATTGTCCCTATTTTAATTACCTCCCCATCTTCGGCAGGTCCTGCGAGATGTCATACCACTTCTCATAGATACTGTCGTAGACCCCGTCGGCATCAAGTTTCTCCAGCGCGGCGTTCAATTCGTCAAGCAAGGTTTGATTCTCTTTGCTGACCGCTATGGCATAATCCTGATGATCGATTCCTTCCTCCACAATCTTAAATTTATAGTGGCGGTTGGCCATTGTCCAGATAAGGATAGGCTTGTCGATCAAGATTATCTCTACCTCCCGGTTCTTCAAGGCCCGGGCTAACCGATCGGGAGACGAGTAGGTCTTCCGGGTGGCCCTGAGATTCTTCCGGGCCCAATCCTCACCGGTGGATCTTCTCAGCACCCCCACCCGTATTTTGGAAGTCAATCCGTTTTTAAAGGCCATCTCGTTCCAGTCCACATCCCGGGGAGCGGCCACCTCCAAACTGGTACGAAAATATGGGCGGGTAAAATCAAAGTACTGCTTTCTCTTCTCGGTCACCGTCAGACTGCAGAAGACAGCATCGGCGCGCCCCACTTTCAGAGTACTGGCAAAGGTGGGGACATTAAAACTCTGCTTGACCCATTTTACCGGGCGCCCCATCTCCTTACCAATGGCTTCTCCCAGATCAATCTCAAACCCCACGTTCTTGAAATTTTCCACGAACGCGAACGGAGGGGCGGCAAGATCGTTGATGAAGCGAAGCGGATTCTCCGCCGGTTGCCGCGCCAGCGAATCTTCAAGACCCACCGCCTTATCTTTCACTGGTTTTTGAGGAGCGGCGGTAATTTCCATCACCGGAATAATCAGAAAAACCAGACAAACCCATCCTGCCAATCTCTTTCTCATATTAATCTCCTTAAATTAACCCCGCCGATGGTGGGGATAATTTATTTTGAAAAATGACTAACATATTTATATTGATGCACACTGATACCAGGGTCTAGTAAGCTGTCCAATCCTGATTTTAAGTTATCACTTTTTGCTTGTTAAAACTTTTCCCCCTACCTCACCCCCTTTTTTGACAGGACCATTGCAGTCATGACGATTAGCCTCACCTCGGGCTTTATTTCTTTTTGCTCTTAATCGTCCTGTCCGCAATCGTAATTGGATATTTCTTGTTGGATATTCAGTTCCCCCGGGACCGATGTCACCGCTCACCGCTTACCGCTTACCGCTTACCGGTTACCGATTACTATCACCTGATAACCGTCTACCTCCCGGGGAGACACCGCTTCGGTCCGAACCACCTGTTATATATCTCTTTATACCTTCCAGTGGAATCGATCTCCTCAAGAGCGGCGTTGATCTCCTGAATAAGTTTTTCATTCCCCTTCTTGACGGCTATTCCATATACTTCGTGATTGAGGTCTCTCGATATAACCGCGAAGTCATACGGTAAGCAAGAGACAATATAGTTTAAAAGTTCTTCATCAATTATAATCGCTTTCAGTTTTTTTTCCCATAGTGTCCGCGCCATATCAACTGCTGAATCATAGAGTACAAGCTCGGCTTTGAGGTTCTTCCGAGCCCAGGCCTCACCGGTGGTCCCCTTCATTGCCCCAACTTTCGACCCCTCAAACTTTCTTTTACGGAGCTGGAGCAGCGCTGACCCCTTATCCTTATTGAGAGCGGCGATACCAAGTGTAGTGCGAAAATAGGGGATGGAAAAGTCAAAATTATTTTTCCGGGCAGCGGTAATCGTCAGAGCCGAAAGGATGGCATCGGCCTTTTGATCCTCCAAAGCGGCGGAATAAATCTTCAAATCAAAACCTGCCGGCACCCATTCAACTTTAGCTCCCATTATCCGGCCGATGGCTTCTCCCAGTTCAATATCAAAACCGGTGTAGCCGGAATCATCCTTAAACGCGAAGGGAGGAAAATCGAGATCTCCGATAAATCGGATCGTTCTTTCCCCCGCGATGCCCGAAGAGTTGCAGACCATCATCATAGAGATCAGAGCTACAACAAACAACGATAGTAATAATACAAACCTGCTTCTCATAATAACCTCCTTATAACTTAGCGCCTACGGCGCTAATGTTAAAAAAATAAGAACGTTGAAGATAAAAAATGTTAAAGGCCGTCGTCATTTTTCAAAACTAGCCCGATCTTCAAATCGGGCTATAGCAGATCTCCTGGAACTCACAATACTCACAAAATTTCCGGCTTTTCTGCCGGGGAAATGCTTCTTCCGGGCGGGGAATATTCCTCTCCGAATCTTCCAGGCAATCGGTCATAGCCTCCATATCGTCCCGGATCACCTCCTCGGCCTTGAGGCAGTCTTCATCGGTTACCGGGAATTCATCGATACTATCCGATGCTATGTATGCCAGATAAGCCCGGATCGGACCATCGATCCCGTTGATCCGCTGGCGGGCCCAGATCGCCCCCGCCTCCATCTGCAGATGGTCCTGATCCCGGACCTGACCGGTCTTCCAATCTACGATTACAATGGTATCCCGATCCTTATAGATCAGATCGGGAACGGATATCGCCTCATAAGGAGGAATATTAAAGACCACCCGTTCTGAAAAAGCCCCCCCGGCCGGATCAACCCAGAGGATATCAGCCCGATCAATCTGCTTCAACCGGCCATATATGGGGAGTTTCGTTACCGCCTTGATTGCCTGACGCGCCTTCTCCGCGTATCCCCGCAATTTATCTCCATCCGGCAATCGATCATAATACAACTCAAAAAGTGGAGGATATTTCTTGGGGTTGTTCCTCCAGAGTTCCTTTTTCGCGTCCATCCAGACCCGGCGCATTATCTCTACCGGACGATCCGGTACCAATTCACGGAATTGGCCGTTACCCAAACCCCGGAAATGCGCGGCTAGAACTTCATGTACGGCGGAACCAGTCAGAGTTGCCATCGTGACCATCTTCCCCAGACGATAGGCTAACCGGCTGATCTCCGAAGCGCCATCCTCCCATCCTCCCCAATGCTGATAATATCGAAGATAGTACTTACGCTTACAGTCTGAGAATGTTGACGCCCGACTCTTCGACCACCGTAATTGATTGCGGATTATCCCCATAGAATTTATCCCTTACTGCACTCGGGCAACTTTTCCTCTAAGGAAAGCAGGAAATCAGGAGAATTTAAAGTAATCCCCCTCCTGCATTCCTGCTTTCCTTAGAGGTTATTGTCCCGAGACTTAATATTAAAAAACTCGGTATCCCGAAGTATTTCGGTCCCGATATTCTCAATTAAACCAACCGGGATCCCGAAGGATTTCGGGAGAAAATTCCGAAGCAGAAATTTAGCGCCTACGGCGCAACTTCGGTCGCTACTTTATTTCTTATTCCCTTCATTAACTCTTTGAGAGCTATTATTATAAATCCCACTCCAAGAATTAATATTATCACAGCGGAGATCCGCAGGACAATCGCATACGCCCCACCCAGCAGCCAGGTGCTGCCGACCGTAACCACTACAGCTACGAATAGATACCAGGCCATATCGCCCAGTTCATGCCCCACAAAAAATACAGCATAATCTTTCGCGCTTGAAAGCCGCAACGCGGCAACCTGACCGGTACCAACCGTTGCCCACCACCCGGTAAAATAAGGATTGGAGAGCGACACTCCGATTCCAGCCATAACCAGTTTCAGGGGCGACATTAATGTTGTCGCGCTTCGACCCGGCGCCACTTCTCCCCCCTGCCAGAAGAGATCCCATCCCATCCAGATCAGGACACCACCACCGATTATACCCAGAACTGATCGAACCCTGAGAGTACCCAGAATGTTCTTCATTCCCCGGGCTAATCCCAGAATCAAAAGAGATTCTAGAAGAGCGTGCCCGAGCATTATATAAACTGCCGCCCATATCCCCTGGGCCAACACCTGGCCGATGACTAATACCAACACCGGACCGGGGGCGATCGCGCCGGTAAGCGCAAGCATAAATGCGAGTCCGAATATTTTGAACATATTTTCTGGTTCAGAGGAACCTCTGTTTATCCGATTTTCTCACGGATCTTCACAATCAACTGATCCGGCCGAAATGGTTTCTGCATAAATGTTATTCCGGCTTTAGCTAATAACATCTCTGTCGACCCGCTAAGAGCATCCTGCGCGGCAAAGGCATTGCCGGTACAGATAATAATCGGCAGATATTCCTTCAACTTCCTCATCTTCTGGAAGGTCTCGGTACCGCCCATCCCTTTCATTACCATATCGAGAATTACCAGATCAATATTTCCCTTCTCCAGCACTAATAGATCCAGAGCTTCCTCTCCTCCGGAAGCCAATAATACACGATAACCCGCACTCTCCAGCAACTGCCCCATGCTATCTCTAAATGCCTCTTCATCATCAACTACCATAATTGTCTGCCTATCTCCCCCTACACGTTGCCGGCTCTGCTCGGAGAGAAGATTGGCTACTGATGCTTCCAATTCCTCAATCCGCTGTCGTGATGCTTCTAATTCCTGGATAAGCTCGCTTCTGGTCTTCCCATAATCTTTCATCTGCTTTTCCTGTTCTATTTATATGGATAATTGGTAACCTTATTTAGTGCCTGAACGAAAACCCCTAAAACTAAGTCATTGCGAGGAGGAACGACGAAGCAATCTGCTTTGTTTGTGAGGAGATTGCTTCGTCGCTATGCTCCTCGCAATGACAAATCCCATGAAATTTGGGGTTTTCGGTCAGACGCTATTTAGTAATATTATATACATAAATTATATATCTTTTAAAGTATAATTAATACTCTGAAAATATTATGATTTGCATTATTAAAGATAATATATTATCTTCATTTCACAAGTAAAATTATCTATTAATGGTCTGCCAGAGACAATGGTCCACTTATTGAGAAAATATATTTTTAGTATTACACTTAATATCATAACCAACAAGGAGGAAGAAAAATGAAAAAGGCAGCCGGTTTTGTTTTTAGCGTGGGGATTATTATAGCTCTTTTTATCTTCAACTCTTCTAACGCTGCCGCGTCCGGCTTTGCTCTGGTTGAACAGAGCGGAAAAGGATTGGGAGAAGCGTTCGCGGGAGGCCGCACTGACACGGAAGACGCTTCCAGCCTATTCTACAATCCGGCCGCGATGGCATTCATGAAGAAAAATAGTGTGGGAGCTTCATTTTCCGTAATCGATGTATCTTTAAAATTCAAGGACAAGGGATCTCATACGGTAACCGGCGCTCCACTGACCGGGGGGAATGGGGGGGATGGCGGTACATTGGGGTTGATACCTAATCTCTACTTTGTTCATGAATTAATGGACCAGATTAAGGTCGGACTCAGCATTAACGCTCCGTTTGGCCTGGCCACAAAATACGCGGAAGATTGGAAAGGACGCTATCACGGTGTCGAGACCGACCTCATGGTAATCGGAATCAGCCCATCGGTAGCGGTTGAAGTACTTCCGGAACTCCTTTCCCTGGGGGGGAGCTTAAATATTGAGTATGCCGACGCTAAACTCACCAACGCGATAGATTTCGGAACCATCCTGATGGCGGGGGGAACCACCCCGCAGACTATGGACGGTTTCGCCGACCTTACGGGGGATGACTGGGCGGTCGGTTATACCCTGGGGCTGCTCTGTACCGTCACCCCTGACACCAGGATCGGGATCAGCTACCGGTCTAAAGTCGATCATGAACTATCCGGGGATGTTGACTTTGATGTCCCCGCGACTGCCCGGGGTATGCTTAATGCTATTGGAATGGCCGATTATTTTGTCGATACTCACGCTACGGCGAAGCTAAAACTCCCGGAATCTCTCTCCGCCGGGATCTATCAGCGGATCGGGGAATCATTTGCTTTGATGGGTGATGTCTCCTGGACCAACTGGCGGCGGTTCAGAGACCTAGTCGTCGATTTTGACTCCGGCCAGGCTGACTCAGCCACCGAGGAGTACTGGGAAGACTCCATGGCATACCGCCTCGGGGTAAATTATTTCGCCTCTCCTCAACTGACCATCCGGGCGGGAACAGCTTACGATGAAGGCGCGGTCAAGACCGAATACCGGACTCCCCGGATCCCGGATAACGACCGAATCTGGCTCACCCTGGGTCTCGGTTACGCCTTCACTGACGATCTCCGGATCGACCTCGGATATGCCCACATTTTCATCAATGACAGTAATAGCCGGCTGACCAATGAACCCGCCGCCGGGTATCTCATCGGGGAATATGAATCCTCGATCGATATCTTCAGTGTTGAAGGAAGTCTATTCTTTTAATCAGCCTTAGGGGCTGATTAAAATAATGACGAAATCCGAATGAGGAATGACGAATGAATGTCCAATCCCAATAAGCAAAGATTAGTACATTTTGGCAGGACTATTGCAGTCAGGACTATTAACGGAAAAGAGATAAAGGCCGAGGCGAGGCTAATAGTCCTGACTGCAATGGTCCTGTCATAAAAGGGGGTGCGGTTGGGGGCAATAGTCCTGACTGAAATGGTCCTGTCATAAAAGGGGGCGAGGCAGGGGAATAAGAAAGAGAAAGTGACAACTATAAACCAGGACATAATCTTATGACGACAGACAACCTTGTTTACTGTCGTCAGGTTCTCCCGAAAGTCAGCCGAACCTTCGCCCTGGGGATTGATATTCTCCGTGATCCGCTTCGGGACGCGGTCTGCGTCTCCTACCTGATCTGCCGGATACTCGACACCATCGAGGACACTACCACGCTCCCGGTCGGAGACCGGATAAAATTATTAGAGCGGGCGGGGGGAGAACTGACCGATCCGGATCGGTGGGAAGAGTGCTCCCGGGTGGTGCGGCAGCGTTTTGAAAAGGCTGACTTCACGGACCCGGATCATGACCTCTGCCGAAACTGCGGCCGGGTGCTGGAGGTTTTTCACTCATTCCCGGCCCCAATCCGGGAGGCGGTAATTATTCCGGTCCGGGAGATGGCGGAAGGAATGGCTGAGACTGTCCAGCGCGAACTGGACGATGGAGGGCTCTGGCTGGATACCATCGAAGATCTGCAACAATACTGCTACTACGTCGCCGGAACGGTCGGTAATATGCTCACCAACCTCTTCAGTCTGGATCGTGACTCGATTACCGATGAAGTTTCAAACCGGCTCCGCCATTACGGACCAAGATTCGGACTCGGACTTCAGCTCACCAATATTATCAAAGGCGTCACTGACGATAACTCCCGGGGTGTCAGCTACCTCCCCCGGCGACTGATTGAGGAAGCCGGGATCACCCTGCCGGAACTGCTTGAACAACCCGATGATCCCCGGGGACGGCAGTTAATATCTAAGTTGGTATCTTTAGCTCTATCCTCGCTTGATGACGCCCTGGAATATACTCTTTCCATCCCCTCTTCAGAGACCGACCTCAGGTTATTCTGCGCTCTCCCTCTAATCTTAGCGGTCAGAACCCTGAGTCTCGCCACTAGCTCAACAGCGGTCTTCGGAGAAAAAGCGCTGAAAATCAGCCGGGTAGAGGTAACCACAATCTATCTGCGTCTGAAAGCGATCAGCGGGAAAGATGATGCTCTTCGAAAGACATACCAGGAGGAAAAGGCGCGAATTATAGCCTGAGTTTCTACTTCGGAATTTCCCGCCTGAAGCCGGGTCTTCGATAATAAATCTGCCACAAAGGCACTAAGACACTAAGAAAAACTTAAGAAAAATTAAAAATGTTATTATTACATCTTTAAATCTTTTCTTTGTGTCTTCGTGTCTTTGTGGCAAAAAAGTTGCGAAGCTACGTTCCTGCTTCGGAATTTCAATAAGTTCGTAGTGCAGGACTTCAGTCCTGCCTTCGTTGGGCAGGACTGAAGTCCTGCACTACGAGATTGCGCTGAAGGCGCTATGTTCTAAATACTATACACTACGGAGTGATCAGTGAACTGGATAATTAAACTGATATTTCTTTGCCTTCTCATTCTCATTTTCCCGCTATATTCGCCCGGTGCCGTGGACAAGCCAACCGTGACCGCCGGGTCCTGGTATGATATGACCGAGCACTATGACATCCTCATTGACAAGACCGAAGAACCAACGGCGACAGGAGATCTGCATATTGACGCCCTGACACACTGGGAAGTAGCTGGAACCGAGTTCATCACCCAGACAACTACCCCGGAGGGAGGCGGTGGTGAGACAATTCATTGCACCAGGTTTACCTTCTCCAGTCGGGAGATGAGGGCAACCGGAGAGATAAATGGCGACAATATACGACTGAAAAATGGTTCTCTCTCCGGTGAGTTGTGGATCAGGACTGTCGATCTCAGCACGGTTAAAAAGAAACGCCTTATCACCGGGGATGTCGAGGCTGAAGTTCTTCCGGGTGTATGGATAAACAAAGACCCTCCTCTTGCTATCAACCAGACTGAGGAGTATATCCCCTACCTCGAAGATATCAATTGGCCTCTGGAGACCGAGAAAAGATGGAGTCAACCTGAAGTGGCCGTAATCACCTATGGCTCGTACACAATGCCCGTATTCGGAGAGGATGAATTCTATGAGACCGACATCTGGAAGGTGGATCAGGATTGCCCGGTGATAGAGAATGCCAACGGTTGCAACTCTTATAAAGTACACGAGAAAGGTGTCGGCGCCGATTCTTCATCCGACCTCTACTTCTGGTGGTGCCCGGATATGGCCTGGTATGCCCGACAACGGATCGAGCATATGAAATTAGGGGGGTACGGAGAGATCGAATTGGGCACCCTGGATGTAATAGATTATCAGGTAATGCCGCTGGCACAATCTGCTCCGCCCTGGATATATGATTATAACGGGGACGGAACCTCGGATATAGCCATCTTCCGGCCTGACGCCGGTCTCTGGGCAATCCGGGGTGTCACCCGGGTGTACTTCGGGTCCTCAACGGATAAGACCGCCCCCGGAGACTATGACGGTGATGGCACAACCGATCTCGGGATCTTTCGGTCGGGTTCCGGCCTCTGGGCGTTGCGGGGTCTCTCAAGGATCTACTTTGGAGGAGATTCCGATCTTCCCCAGCAGGGCGACTATAACGGAGATGGCACCGACGATCTCGGAATCTACCGATCAACCAGCGGTCTCTGGGCGATAAGAGGACTCACCAGGATTTATTTTGGAGGCTCCACCGATGACCCGGTTTCCGGCTATTATAACGGGGACAGAACAAAGGATATCGGGATATTCCGTCCTGGTTCCGGCCTCTGGGCACTCAGGACAATCAGCCGAATCTACTTTGGTGATTCTCTTGATGAGACCGTTCCCGGGGATTATGACGGCGATGGGACCTGGGAGACAGGGATCTTTCGGAGCGCATCCGGTCTCTGGGCAATCCGTGGTGTCACCCGGGACTATTTCGGATCATTATCCGACCGACCGGTTACCGCCAACTATGCGGGAACCGGAACCGATACAATCGGTATCTACCGGGACTCCAGTGGATTGTGGGCCATACAGGGAGTTCCACGGGTTTACTTTGGTTCAGGCGGTGACATCCCGGTCACGAGGTAGACCTTACTCGAAAAGGGTTTCGAGTAAGGAAATTCCAAATTCCAAGCACCAAAATCCAAATAAATTCCAAATGCCAATTCTTTAAATTGCAAAACTTCGCCTGGTTTTGAGATTTTCTTTGGTCCCGGTGAAACCGGTATTGGTCATTGGATATTATTTGGATTTTGGTGCTTGGATTTTGTTATTTGAGAGCTTCGTGTTCTTCGTGCCCTTCGTGGTGAATATTTTGTTTTTGAGTACAAAAAATTGAGAATATCTTTTGAGTATGATCTAGGTAAATACGGATCTTCTTCCTGCTTTCCTTAGATGCAAAGTTGCCCGGACGAAGTGAGGGCTAAGTTCATTCATTTAGCCTGACCGATATAGCAGGGTTACCTTCGCTAAAATTCCTCATCAATTCTTCCATCACTTCTTTTCTTGAGCTCTCCCGGGATTCCATGGTTTTTATCCTTTGATAGGCGGCAAATAACGGGGAAGGCCCGATCTCCAACGCGAAATTTCCGGCCCCCTGGTTCCAGACGAAGAGCGTAAAAAGCTCATCGATCTCATCGACAGTAAGACCAATCGCGTAGGCCTTTACCAATTCCCTGGTAGCCTGCCGGTATCTTCCCGCGCCCACCGCGTTAGCCAGCGAGAGGAGGTACTTGGTCTTCTGATCGATCGCGGGATCTTCCTTCCCCCAGACCAGCTTCCAGAAATTGGCAACCAGGTTCGAAAGCTGCCCATCGATTCTCTTGAAATTGGCAAGGGCTAACGGCTTTAACGGGGGGCTATGTTTTTTCATTACTTCAACTCCTGTGATTTATAACTTAGCTCCCTTCGGTCGCTACTTTATAGTTTTAAAAAATGACTATTGTGATTAGATTAGTGCATCATCCAAAATAGTGCAATTATTTCTAATCGTATTTATTGTCCCGATAATATCAATAAAAAAGCCGGGATCCCGATGGATATCGAGGAAATTCCGAAGAAGTGAATTATCTCACTTCGTGCGCCGCTTTATAGTTTTCCAAATCTCAAACTCTGCATATATGGATTATACATTATCTGACGATCGTCAGATAATGTTTAATCGAGAGTCTCTGATCTGGAGCGATCTTACGGAAATGCATGGAGTAAAAAACTATTCTCAAAACAATACCGGGGCACATATCTCAAGCCATTGCAAAACGCGAGCGGCTGATTCTCTTGCTTCCTCTGCGTCAGCCAAAGAAGGCATAAACCAATCGTCAGGGTAACGGATCTCAACAGCATAGGGCATTAGGATTGCTAAATCATCACGCAATCTCTCGGCATCGCTGTTTATCTCCAATACGTTTTCCAGGAGCAGAAGAAGATCGTGAGTAAATGGATACTCCATTCCTCTGGATACCAGCAGCGCTTTTAACATCTTCTCCGCGGCTTGCTGACAATGGAAACAAACGGTGTCAAACGGAATATTCTCTGCTTCGAGATTATTATCCGCATTCAGTAGATCACCACTAGCCTCAGCCAGCCATTGCCGTGCGATTTCCTGGTTTTCTCTCATAGACTGTTTCGCTGTACTTTAATACGGATGAAACAAATGAAACAGATGTTCTTTTCCCTTTTTTGATCTCCTCCGGGGTATAAACCACTATATCCATCGCAAAAGGATATGGCTTAATCAATTTGTACAATTCACGACTTCGTTTAAAACGAGGCAGATCGCTCTCCGCAATAATCAATAAATCCACATCACTTAATTCATGAGCTTCACCGCGCGCATGAGAACCAAATAATAATACTCGCTCGGCACCGGCCGCGTTCCCAAGTTGGTCGGCCACTGATATTATTTTATCTTTGGAGATCATATCAATTCCTGAGATCGGAAGAGCGTCGTGTAGGGAAAGAGTGTAGATCTCGGTGGTCGCCGTATCATTAAAAAAAAAAACATTCTTGTATACATCAAGCCACATCATATTTTATCGATTCCTTCTCTTTCTCT
>CAKZYZ010000189.1 GCA_937885075.1 uncultured bacterium
TGTTTTTTTAATGATACGGCGACCACCGAGATCTACACTCTTTCCCTACACGACGCTCTTCCGATCTTAGTTCTTTCTTTCATTATTAGATAAATCGAGGTAATTCTTTCTCATAGATAATCCTTGCTGTTTCAATATTTCTTTCATCACCGGTAGCTATCAGGTCAGCGTAAATAAGAATTAAATCCGATCAGCATACCATCCTTATTAGACTAATAAGGTAATACCATAATTGTCTAATAAGCTATTTATTTACCTGCCGGATAGACCGACAGGGGTCTTTTGGGTGAGTGTCCTGTTAGCTGTTGAACTTGTCTTCTTGCCGGACCAGCCTTTGCCAGGGCTTCCGACTTCGCCAAGGCTATGTCGGACAGGTCGGCGGGCTTGTCAGCCGGCAGGGGTTTTAGAAATTTATAAAGTGGTTTAGGTTTTCCTCAAAACCGGCGTGTCTATTGACGAAGCTGCTGACATCGATATTCTTTAATTTCTTCCCGGACCATCTGATTCCTTTCAGACCGGCCGGGGGGTTGAGAAGCTTGCGCGGCGCGGTCGGCAACGCGCGGTCTTTTTTCCCAGGGACGGTAAGGCCGGAGAAAAGTTCGGCGGCGTGGTACGGGATCTGGAGGATAGCGTCATTTTTCGAGTAATAATTAGTTATCTCTCCCCGGACTGCCCGGGAAGCTCTGGCCCATGATTCACTGGCCGGAACCGCGGCTCCGAGGAGGTGTACTTCTTTTATCTCTATTATCTGCTCTGCCAGTTTTTCCAGGCAGGTCTTGATGGTCCGGCAGCCAAGACTGTGGCCCATCAGGATCACCTTCTCCGGATCTCCGAGAGAATTAATCCGGCCGGCGAGTTCTTCTCCGGCATCCACGGCTTTTGTTTTCGAGTCCAGCCACCGCTTCCGGGATCCTTGAAGGATTCGCCCCGCCAGATCAGGTGTGCCGCGGATGCCTTTTCTCGCGACATCAGCCAGGCCATTGGCAAAATCCTCCAGGAGGGATCCGTAATCAAATGACTCCCAGGAGAATCCACTGATCTCACCCCGAAACCCGGCCCGGCGACAGGATCGGGTCCAGGCGCGGAAGTCTTTGCCCCGGAAATTTTGGGAGTGGAAAGATCCGTGAATCAGAATAAGTTTCTCTCCCCGGGAAGCAGGGAGGGGCTTTAGGATTCGGGTTAGATCGTAGTGTATTTTGTTTTTGTTTGTCATTATATTTAACCTCCCCTCCCCTCAGCCCCTTTTAAACTGCGAATCCCGCTGATCTCCACTGATGAGAAAGATGAAATTTTTAAAGCAGGAACTCTTACTTAATATTTAAATGGAGGATGGCTTGATTTTTCCATGGATATTATTATAAATTGTCAGAGGCAGCTTATTATTGGAAAAATCTTGGGGCTGACTCTTCTATTAATAGGATAAGAGAAACATTAAAGATTGAAAACAGTTAAGGTCGTTAATGAAAAAGGACGTTGAAAGATGGGGATGTTGGAACTATATAAATAATTTACTTGCAATATTGATTCAATGCTTGCACATTCTTATTTTTCCTGAGGAGAAATATGATTGAAGATACGAATATAAACTCAAAATTCAGAAGCAGTATTTTTATATAGGAGAGGCCATGTTTAAGAGACGGACGAAATCATCTGATAAAAAACATGAGGAGTTGTTCATCCATATACTGACTTTCTTTTCCGAGAGTGAGAAATACTTCACGACCGATATGCCGCTGGCCGATGTTGTGACCGATGACTTTGATGAGCGGAAGCTGGTACTGTCGATCAGTTCCCTCGAGCTGACACTGGGTGTCAACATAACGGTGGAGATGATCGAGCTGGGAAAACTCTCCGGAATGACGGTGGGTGAGTTTGCCCGGGCTGCCATAAGGCTCCCCGCTGTCCGGGATGATCTTCAGATTGCCCGCTTTGTTCAGTTTGCCGACTCTGTGATTGAGTCCCTGATGCCGGAAGACAGTGAGGGAGAATGGATGGAGATGCCGAGGCCGGAGGATTGATCCCCCTGCCGCGGCCCCTTCACAGTCCACTAATTACACGAATTTACACGAATTGATCCCCCTGCCGCGGCCCCTTTAATAAACTTTGAAGATGGGTAAATTGTTTTGCTCCGAATGCGGTCTGGTAGACGCTCCTCTTCCAGTGCAAGACCCAACTCATCGTGTAGAACATCTGCCAGGTCGGCGAGACAATCAATCATTCCAAGTACGAATATAACCGTGGCGTATATCCCTAACGAAACCCCGGGTTCGCCTTTTTCTACTTTTACTAATGTTGTCCGACTGATTGATGCTCGTTCCGCCAGTAGTGCTGTCGGTATTCGCCGACGCCGACGGGCATTGTTAATATCGTGGCCTAATTTGCGTAAGGCACGCTGTACGGGTATGGGAAATTTATAACTTTTTTGATTTGTCTTTACTGTCTTCATGATAGATATGATTAATTATTAGTGTTCAGAATATTGAACAGTACAGCGTGTAATGTACGGTATCGTGAACATTAAGTTAAGTGCTAATAACCTGTTTCTCTATGTTTCTATTTTGCCGGAGGTTATTTAGCTATGAACTTATTCACCTGCCGGACCACCTTCGCTAAAGCTTCCGACTTCGCCAAGGCTATGTCGGACAGGTCGGCGGGCTTGTCAGCCGGCAGGGGTCTTTTGGGGAGGGGGTCTTATTAGCTGCTGAACTTATTCACCTGCCGGACCAGCCTTCGCTAAAGCTTCCGACTTCGCCAAGGCTATGTCGGACAGGTCGGCGGGCTTGTCAGCCGGCAGGGGTCTTTGGGTCAAGGCGGTTTCAGAAAACCCTGGTGCCCCGCGCTCGTAGAGGCCCCGCCGACGGCGGGGCCATCGTGTGGCAGCCTGAAGGCAGCCAGCTACGAGGGGACGGGGCTCACTAAACCCATACTTCGGTCAAGATGGCTTCCTTTCCTTCCGGTTATTCTCTTCCTCCGGTCGTTATTAATCACATCCGGGTCATATTTCTGCCTTATTTGTGCGGTATATCTTTTCTTTATTAGCTATCAGTCATATCTCCACCCCGATTGAATCAATCGGGGTGGTGGATTTAACTAAAGGGATTAAGGAGAAGATATGGATATGAAAAGAAATCGGTGGTTCTTGTTAGCGGTTCTGTTTTTGTTGATTAACGGGTATGGGGTTTTTCGGGTGGCGGAGTATCTCCGTCAGGATCCGGGGACTGTCCGGGTGGTCGCGGTCTCCCACTCCGGGGAGAATTACCTCCAGAAATCGGATGAGATCCGATGGGAATTCAGCGCGGAGATGGCGGGACCGGATGAAGTCGATCGCTGGCTGGAGATTGGACCGGTCCGGTTCACTCCCCGGGTTCCCGGTCATTTCTGCTGGGATCGGCCTGACCGGCTGACCTTTATTCCGGCTCAGCCCTGGACTGCCTGTCGTTTCCTGGTCGCCACGCTTGATGAGGATCTGACTTCCCGGGATGGGAGGCGGTTGGCCGGGGGGCGGGTATTTGAGATGGGGACGGAACCGCTCCGGCTTCTGACTGTTAACCAGACCAACATCAGCCATCGGCGCCGGCTCTCACTCCGGCTCGAATTTAACGGGCCGGTTCCGGAGGATCTGCTGGACGCGTCACTCTCTCTCGCCGGACCGGGCGGAGAGGAGGTGGAGTACCGGATGGAAGGGAGGACCGGAGGGAAGGTGGCGGCAATAAAGACGGATTCATTGCCGCCCGGCTGGGAATATCTGAATCTCGAACTGGATGAGGGGTTGCAGAGTAGTGCCGGACCGCGAGGGCTTACCGAGACGGTTCGGGAGAGAGTAGAGATCAGTGAGGAACTGGCTCTCCTGAGTATGAAGCCCCGGATGAACCGGATTTCGGGAGGAGTGGTCGAGGCATCTTTTTCCGCTCCGCTGGATCTGAATAAGGCTCTGAAGTTCATCTCATTTGAACCCCTGGTTGATCTGACGATAGAGGAGAGGTATTCCTATGGTTCCCAATCGCGGTACCTGATCCGGGGTGACTTTGAGCCGGGCCGGACCTACAGCCTGAGACTGCGGAAGGGATTGTCCGGGCTTTACGGGCCGGGGCTGGCTGAAGATCTGGTCCGGAATGTATATTTCCCGGACCGTCCGGCCTCGCTGACTTTTTCCCATAGCGGCCATTATCTCTCCGTCTCCGGGAGCCGCCTGGTCCCGGTTACCACGGTGAATCTCAACAAGTTCAAGGTAACAATCGACCGCATATATCCCAATAACCTGGTTCAGTTCGCGATGCGGGAGGCGGATAATTATTCCGGATACTATGGGAGGGCAAATCAGGGGCTGACCGGTCGGGTCGGGGAAGCCGAGATAGCGGTTACAGCGGCTCCCAATCAACCCTATGAGACGATGATAGACCTCAAGATGTATCCGGGGGCGGATCGATCCGGTGCTTACTGGATTACGGTGGATTCTGAAGAGACTGGATCCGAGGAACATCTGGTGGTGGTTACCGATACCGGGATCGCGGTTAAGGTCTCGCCCCGGGATATCCTGGTCTGGGCCAACTCGATCCGGACCCTTGATCCGGTTGCCGGCGCGGATGTTCGTATCTACTCTTCCGCCAACCAGGAGATTGCCTCGGGTGTGACCGATCAGGCTGGACTGGCTCATATATCGCTGGAGGATGCTGGGGAGAAGGGAGTGCCATTCCT
Organism: uncultured bacterium; assembly: GCA_937885075.1. GTDB lineage: Bacteria > Auribacterota > Erginobacteria > Erginobacterales > Erginobacteraceae > CAKZYZ01. The sequence goes on from CAKZYZ010000189.1 coordinate 4,696, forward strand.
GGTCACGGTCGAAGGCGGTGAAGATATCTCATATATCGCGCTCTCGGGACCGGAAGTCCCCGGGCTCGACCGGCCGGCCGGACGCCCGTACCTGAGGGAAGGATATGAAGCCTATCTTACCGCCTTCCGGGGGGTCTATCGGCCCGGTGAATCGGCAGACATATCGGCGATTATCCGGGGGGGTGATCTCCAGGCCCCCTCCCCCTTCCCGGTAATATTCCGGCTGGTACGCCCCGATGGGAAAGAAGACCGGAGAGTGACCGACCTCCTGAGTGAGGAGGGGACAGTGTCGGCGGAATTCCCGCTGGCCGAATACGCGATGACCGGCCGATACCGGGTTGAGTGCCTGATCCCCGGGAGTGATAAGCCGATCGGGAAGATGTACTTCATGGTGGAAGAGTTTGTCCCTCCCCGGATCGAGGTGGAAGCGCTGGCGGATGAAGGGCGCGCCGGAGATGGGGAAGAACTTAACTTTGCCGTGGCCGGCCGACACCTCTTCGGTTCTCCAGCGGTGGGGAATCCGGTTAAGGCGTGGATTGAACTGCGGCCGGAAGGGTTCAAGCCTCCGGAGTGGCCGGAGTATAGATTCGGCGATCCGGAGAAGAGCAGTTCGGTTGTGAATTGGAAGCTGGGCGATGGCCGGCTTGATGAGGAAGGGATGGCATCATTTTCCGCGAAGATCCCGGATGGGATCTCTCCTCCGGCCGCGGTGTGGGCCCGGTTCGGCTGTACGGTGATTGAGAGCGGTGGTCGTCCCATCTCGGCTTATGCCTCCCGGATTATCGATCCGTATCCGTTCTATATCGGTCTCCACCCGGAGAGTGACGGGGGATATTACCCGGCCGGAGAGGAGATTGAATTTCAGGTAGCCGCCGTCCGTCCGGATGGCGGAGTTTCGGAGGAAGTTTTGGAACTGGATCTGAGAGTGAGCCGGATTACCTGGGTGACGGTACTGAAAAAGAACAGTTCGGGGAGATATTCTTATGACTCGGAGCGGAGGCTCCAGCTGGTTCATCAGTCTGCCGTCCGGCTGAAAGAAGGGAGGGGAGAGATAAGTTTCACCCCCACCCAGCCCGGCCGCTATCTGGTGCAGGTGGAGGACGCGGATTCCGGATCGTCCACCTCGCTGGTGTTGTATGCCGGTTCGCCGGATCAGGAGTGGATCGCCTGGTCGATGGAGCGGCCGGAGCGGGTGGAACTATCACTCGATAAGGGGGAGCATCTCCCGGGGGATACCGCGTCGCTTCTGGTCAAGTCACCATTTCCCGGGTTGGCCCTGGTCACGGTGGAGTCGGATAAGATTCTGGAGAGCTGGATTGTTCCGCTCTCTAAAAATACCGCCGAGATCCCTATCCCGATCAACTCCGGCTACACCCCGAACGCCTATTGTTCGATCACTGTGATCCGGAAGGTCTCTCCGGGAGAGAAGTGGGCGCCCCATAGGGCGTCCGGATCGATTCCGCTGCTGCTCGATAATTCCGGGCAGCGGCTGAAAGTATCGCTGGAGGCTCCGGCGACGGTCCGGCCCCGGGAGAGACTGACGGTTTCAATTGGTGTTACCGACCGGAATGGTGTTGGAGTCCCGGCCCGGGTGGTGCTGGCCGCGGTAGATGAAGGGATCTGCAACCTGACCGGGTTTAAGCTCCCCGATCCTTTCGCGTTCTTTCTGGGGCGCCGTTCTCTCTCGGTGAAATTATTCGATATATACTCTCTCCTGATGCCGGAGATTGAGCCGGGGATTGACGGTTCATCATCCGCGCCGGGGGGCGGCGGTCCCGCGGAGGAGCAGGCCTTGAGGGGACGGATCAATCCGGTCGGGGCCCGGAGGTTCAAGCCAGTCGCGCTTTGCTCGGGCTGGGTGGAGACGGACGCTGCCGGCCGGGCGGAGATCGGGTTTGAGATCCCGGAATTTACCGGTGAACTCCGCTTGATGGCGCTGGCGGTCTCGGGCGACGCTTTCGGCGCCTCGGAAGAGGCGGTTACGGTAAAACGTCCCCTGGTGGTGGAGAGTTCGCTCCCCCGGTTTCTGGCCCCCGGTGATCGGTGCCGGATGGAGGTTCAGATATTCAACGAGACGGGAGAGGATGGGACTGTCCGGGTTGAAGCGGAGGGCCGGGGCGGCCTGCTGATAGAGGCGGCCGGGAACCGGGTGGAGAACGCATTGGAAAACATCTTTCTGGCAGCCGGCAAAAGCGGCTCGGTGGAGTTTGAGGTTATCGGATCCCCCCTCCCCGGTTTGACCTCGCTCAGGCTCCGGGCGGTTCTGGGAGATGAAGTATATGAGGAAGAGACAGAGTTAAGTGTCCGGCCGGTCTCCCCGCTCCAATCCAGATCGGGGGTGGGGATGGTCCGTCCGGGCGAGACGGAAGAGATTGAACTGCCGGACGATTGGTTTAAAGGGACCGGACGATATCAGCTCCGGGTCTCCGGACGGGCCGCGGTGCGTCTGGGCGAGAGCCTTACCAGCCTCCTTAACTATCCTTATGGATGTATCGAGCAGACAATCTCAACCGCCTTCCCCCTGATCTATCTGGCCGATATCTCCGCGGAGATTCTGCCGGGCGCGATCGGTGAGGAGGAGTGCACCCGGCTGATTGAGAGGGGAATCTACCGGACCCTCTCCATGCAGTTGGCCTCGGGAGGGTTCAGTTACTGGCCTTCGGCCACTGAGGAGTATCGATGGGGTTCGATCTACGCCACCCATTTCCTGATTGAGGCGGAGAAGGCGGGATACCGGATCCCGGATGGACGGATCGACGCGGCCTGTGGTTTTCTCCGGGATCTTCTGGATATCTCGCCTCCCCTGGTGGACGACCGACAGTCCCGGCGTCTCCGGGACAATCGTACCAACAAATCATATGCCGGTCTGGTTCTTGCCCTGGCCGGGAAAGCGGAGCCGGGTTGGACGGCGCGGTTGGCGGAGGAGAAAGAATCCCTGGGCCGGAGCGATCTTCTATATCTCACCGACGCGTTTATCGCGGAAGGACGGAGGAAGGAGGCACTGGAGCTCCTGGCGCTGCTGCCGCCGATGAACGATATAACCCCGCCCCGGGAGCGGGGAGGCTGTCTCCGGTCAAGAGTTCGCGATGAAGCTCTGGAGCTTTCAATCCGTCTCGATATTAATCCGGAGGATCCGGCGATACCGGTGCTGGTCCGAAGATTATCAGGAAAGAGCCGGCTGACGACCCAGGAGAACGCGATGGTATTGATGGCGCTGGGGAAGTACTGCCGGTATAGCGATGGCCAGCCGGAGGAGTTTAAGGCCGTGATCTCAGGGATACCGGGTCGGGATGAAGTAGAGTTCGGGGAAGAGGATGAATCTTTCTTTCAATGGGATGGCGATAGTGCCGGATCTATCCGGATCAGTAATAACGGACCCGGGACGGTATATTACTCCTGGAGATCGGAAGGGGTTCCGGGGACCGGGATGATGGAGGAGGAGGACCGGGGGCTTATTATCCGGCGCCGGTTTCTTGATATCGAGGGAGATGAGATTGATATCTCATCTATGGATCAGGGCGATCTGGCGGTGGCCGAGATCACGGTCGACGCGGGAGATGATGAGATGGATAACCTGGTGATCACCGATCTCCTTCCAGCGGGGCTGGAGATTGAGAATGCCGCCTTAAAGACTTCCCGTCTGGTCGCCTGGGTGAAAAAGAAGAGTACCCTCCCCCTCCGGCATACCGAGAGCCGGGATGACCGGCTGATCGCGTTTGCCGGAAGTTTCTCCGGGAAGAAGGTCTTCTATTATCTCCTCCGGGCGGTAACTCCGGGGAGCTATATCTATCCTCCGATCACAGCGGAGTGCATGTATGATCCGGATTTGAGAAGTGTTAGTGGGGGTGGAAAGATGCGCGTTGAATTAAGATAATTCTATGTTTGTAATTATTTTAGGCACTCAAATCCGGATCATAAATTCCAAAATTCAAAATATAAATAACAAATAAATTACAAATTCTAAATTCCAAACGGCCTGGCATCAGGCTCGGGCAGGTATGATCGCTCGATTGCATCACTCCTCCGATAAAGCTCCGGCGCGGAGGTCATCGCGATACTCCTCGCAAAGACACTTTTGTCCGCTATTGTAGCCGCGGTCGCTGACCGCGGAAAAGAGGGGCACCGGATTCTGGCGGCCTCTGCCAATGCGTAGTTCGAAGTTCGACGTTCGACGTTGTACGTTCGATGTTCAGCTTTTTATGAAGATAAAGCGATACAAAATAATATTTCTCTTCTCTCTCATCATCTCCACCCTACTCTCTCTTCTCCTCCTCTTCTATCTCTTCCCATTTGACAGCAACTCAATCAAGCCGTATCCGGCTTCAAAAATTATCTATGATCGAAATGGCGGAGTTCTCCGGGTTACCCTGGGTGAGGGGGATAATATCTGCCGGCCGATCGGACTGGATGGGGCCGGGGATTGGGTGGTAAAGGCGGCTCTGGCGGCGGAGGATAAACGGTTCTTCCAGCATCCCGGGGTGGACCCGATCGCGATTATCCGGGCGATCGGGCAGAATATCTCTTCCGGTCGGATTGTCTCCGGGGCATCGACGATCAGTACTCTGGTGGTGAAGCTAACCGGTCCCCGGCGGAAGAGGAATATCTTTACCAAATTTATCGAGGCGTTCCAATCGCTTCAGATGGAGGGAGATCTGGAAAAGGTCGAAATTCTTGAGCAGTATCTGAACCGGGCTCCCTTCGGCTCCAACCTGGTCGGTGTCGAGGCGGCGGCCCGGAGGTACTTCGGGAAATCCGCCCGGGATCTGACACTTTCGGAGGCGGCGCTTCTGTTGGGACTCCCTCAGGCCCCTTCCCGCCTCCGCCCCGACCGCCATCCGGAAGCGGCCTCAAGAAGGAAGAAGACGATCCTGGATCGGATGTTCCGGGATGGATTAATCACTGAAGATGAACTGGAATCCGCTTCCGGCAAGGCCCACTTCCCCTCCCGTCGAGCCTTACCATTCCGCGCGCCGCATTTCTGCGATCTGGTACTGAAGAAGGTCGGACCGAAAGGAAGGGAATCGCGGACAACACTCGATCCCTCCCTCCAGAGTATCGCGGAAGACATATTGGCCCGGGACGCGACTGAGCGGGGACTGTCAGGGATATCGGGAGGAGCGGTGGTCATTATCCATGTCCCGACCGGGGAGGTTAGAGCTCTGGTCGGCTCCCCGGATTACTTTGACCCGATATCCGGGCAGGTCAACTGTGCCGCGGCCCGGCGATCTCCCGGTTCCACCCTGAAACCGTTTATCTATGGGTACGCGCTTGATCGGGGGTTATGCGGCCCGGAGACTATTCTATTTGATATCCCGATCGGATGGCGGAGCTACCGGCCGGAGAATTATGATCGTGAATTCCGCGGCCCGGTGACGGTTCGGGAAGCCCTCAATCAATCGCTGAATATACCGGCTATCCGTCTGGCCCGGAAGATATCAATCCCCGATCTCCTCCGCCTCTTCCGGTCGGCCGGAATGAGTACACTTGACCGTGCGGCCGGAGATTACGGCGCCGGGATCGCGATCGGCGATGGAGAAGTGACTCTCCTTGATCTGACCAATAGCTATGCCGCTCTCGCCCGAGGGGGAGAATATCTCCCCTACCGGGTATTCGAGAGCGAGAACAGATTAATCGGGAGAGAGTTGATAAGCCGCGAGGCGGCCTACCTGATTACCGATATCCTGGAGGGAGCCGGCGGCTTATGGTCCCGGACCGGTCATCCCGATGACATCTCGCGACCGCGGTTTGCCGGCAAGACCGGGACCTCAAACGGGTACCGGGATGCCTGGGCTCTGGGCTATAATCCGGAGTACGCGGTTGGTGTCTGGCTGGGAAACCCGGATGGAAGACCATCGCCATTATTAATCGGCTTCGAGACTGCCGCGCCACTCCTTAACGAAATCTTCCGGAGGATATATCCCCGGGGAGACTCCCCCCGGTTTGATGTTCCCGAAGGTCTGAAAAAACGGGTAGTCTGCTCAATCACCGGGCTCCCCCCAAACCATAACTGCCCGGCTCGGCGGCAGGGATATTATATCCCCGGTATCACCCCATCGGGGATCTGCCGTCTCCACGAATACGACGGGAGCAAGGTGGTTGAGAGATGGCCGCCGGAGCTTGCTGATTATAAACGGGATAAATCGATAAGATCCGGAACGGTTGCAGCCGGGCGGAAAGAATATGAACCTAAGAACCGGACCAGATTGAAAATCAAATCTCCCCTGGATGGAGAGTCATTCCTCATGATAACCGGCGATAATTCCCTCAGTCAGATGATCCCGCTCAAAGCTTCCGGAGGAGACGGGAGAGATATCTACTGGTTCGTCAACGGGGTCTCAATTGGAAGAACCCTCCCCGGCGAAGAGATATTCTGGGAGCTGGGAGAGGGGCAGGTTGTCATCTCCTGTCTGGACACCCGAGGGAATGGGGACTCAGTAAAAATATCAGTAAAACCCGTTGCTCCTTGCTCGTAGAGGCAGCCGCTACAAAAATAGGGGTCAAGTCTTCCCTTTGCTCTTAGTTTTATTTTGAATAAACTTTTGATCCTATCAATAATAGAAAATTTTCCACCAGACATTGTTATAGTTTCTGTAAACTAAGAGCAAAGGGAAGACTTGATAATCATATAAAGGTCAAAAAAGCTTACCACCCAATAAAGGTACCGTACAATCTGGGCAACGGGCAATGACGCCCGATATAACCTAAAAGGAGGTACCGGTATGGACCTTTATACTGGCATTGATCTGCTGCCGTACCATCCGTTCAATTATTGCCTGTACCATTAGAGAGAGAAAAAACACAAACGTGTTTGCCTCAATCCGGTCAATTCGTTTGAATAATAAAGGTGCTGCTCGATGAATGCTCTTGAACTGACTGAACCGTTTCTCAAGACGCGGCTGATACTTGTAAATTTTTAATACATCTCTGGGGTGTATTGTAGGGTCAGTACTTAGCAATGGAAATAGTCGAGGAGGTGAACCGGGTGACAGAATATCTTATTATACCTCATTTCTTGGTCGGAGCAGCGATGGATATCTCAAGCAGCGAGAAAGAAAAAATCAGGGCCGTACCCTAAATACTAAGTCTTACTGCATCACAACCATCCGATTCCGGGAAAATATTTCACTCTTGAACGGGGCTATGGCTTATCGTACCTGAGTATCGTGTTCTTAATGACCTTTATGATTGTGATTAATAATATTACTCACCCAAAATGACAGAGAACCAATTTTTTTAATGTCGGGGTTGGCCGAAAAATGGCCGTTAAATGTCTGTTTGTTACTTATATGTCCTCCTGGGTGAATGCTATCCGCCACCGTTGTTTTGGATTATCAAAATGAACTTTCTCCGGGATAAATTCATCGGGATTATATGGATGGTACTTTCTGACATGGCCCTTGAGCCAGGAAATGTTCTCCTCGTACTCAGGATGGGCGGGGTCTTTCAAAATATCTAATAGTTGGTAGTATCCCGGGATGCCGCCGCAATCTTCCGGCGGGCATGCTCGCTCTCCTTCGATACATCGGGGGTATTTAACGCCTTTTTCTTTGAGAATAATGGCTTCAAGCAAAACCTCGTGATACCATCCGTCACCAAAATCATACTCGTATTCAATGACCTGCCCCGGCTCGGTAAAATATTTATCAACGGGGATTTCCCAGCCCGGGGCTACGGTAGTGTCGTCCCATTCGTCTCCGGGAATACCGATCTCTATGGTTTTTCTCTTATGCTTCTGGCGAATGCGAAATGCATGTAAGTGATAGTCAACCCATCCCATGGCGTCCTGGATTGCCACATGCAGATCCCAGAAATTGTATCTGGCCGGAACCTGAATTCTTCGCCAAATTAAAGGATCGATTTCGGTGAGATAAACCTTGAACTGGTAAACCAGATGATTTTTCTTTTTCGTCATTGTTATTACCCTCCTATCCCGATGCGTTATCAATAATGAGCTATGATCAATCCGGTCTCATCCAATTTGGTCAGGAGATCTCTTCTCTCCCGGGCCAGAACTTTAAGTCTTCTTTTCTTCAATGGTCTTGCCTATTCCGCCTGCGGATATTGGGTAAAAGAATTTGTGTCACCGGTCAGGAGATTAAGGAATTTCGGGTGGAGGAAAAGCTTCTCCCGGCCGATCTTGAATTCCCGCAAAACACCAATGTCAGCCAGATCCTTCAGATAACTGGAAGCGGTTTGGCGGCGGGCTATCCCGGCATCAACCAGGTTGGCAATCCGGCAGTAGGGTTGGGTAAATACCATCTCTACCAACTCCCGGGAATATATCCTGGGCAGATGGTTCCGGACATAATCACAGGTATAGTCAAGAAGTCCGGAGATAGCTCGGATCTTTGCCACCACCCCCCGGGAGGTATCCTCAATAGCCTCCAGTATAAAGAGAATCCAGGGCTCCCATTCACCTTTCTCGGTAACATTCTGGAGTAAACTATAACTATATGTCGATATAATCTCTGTTGTAGACACATTATAATGATATGTCGATTGTATCAAGATAAAAAGAGAATATATCGATACTATGCGAATATATATACATATTAGTTTAAATTGGTTGAAATGGATACCACAAAAACTCATTAGCCATATCTGGCCGATCGGCCAGATATGGCTAATGATAGATAACCTTTGATGTATTTATAGGATTTTGGTTCCCTATTTTGGTTCAATCGCTGATTGACAATTGGCGGGGCGATTTATTAGGATTAGAACGGATGATGAATAATCTGCTGTTTCGGAATTTTCCCCCGAAATACTTCGGGATCCCGAGTTGTTTAATGTTAAGTCTCGGGACAATAACCTCTAAGGAAATCAGGAAGGCAGGAGGGGAATACTTGAATTCTCCTGATTTCCTGCTTTCATTAGAGGAAAAGTTGTCCGAGGCAAAGCCGAGGGCTAAGTTCCTGCTTCGGAATTTCAATAAGTTCGTAGTGCGGGACTTCAGTCCTGCCTTCGTTAGGCAGGACTGAAGTCCTGCACTACGAGATTGCGCCGAAGGCGCTAAGTTCTAAGGAATTGAGATCAGATGCCGGAGAAAATCAGAAAACGCCTCGCGCCGGAGGTCTTCGGGCTTCCGGTGGAGGATATTAAAACTGGGTTTTACTCGGATAAATATTTTGTCCGGGCCCGGGAGATACTGAAGAAAGACGGCAACTCCGCCCGGGTGCTGATGCAGGTATTTGCCCGGAAACCGGGGGTTATCTGCGGGATGGATGAGGCGATTGCCATCCTGAAAGTTGGAGCCGAAGACCCCGATGATCTGGTGATCCGTGGACTCTTTGACGGGGATTCATTCGGGTCTAAAGAAACGGTGATGACGATTGAGGGGGAGTACTCCACCTTCGCTCATCTGGAGACAATCTATCTGGGTGTGATCGCCCGGGGTACGGCTGTCGCGACCGCGGTCCGGGATGTGGTCGAGGCGGCGGAGGGTCGGCCGATCCTCTTCTTCCCGGCTCGGTTTGATGGGTACGAAACCCAGCAGCGCGATGGCTATGCCGCTCATATCGGGGGGGCTTACGGGATATCAACCGACGGACAGGGGGCCTGGTGGGGAGGAACCGGCCTGGGGACAGTACCGCACGGGCTGATCGCCGCTTACGGAGGGGATACGGTTAAGGCCACTCTGGCCTTCGACCGATATATGCCCGAAGAGATCAAGCGGATCGCCCTGGTTGACTTTAATAACGACTCTGTCGGAACTTCGCTGGCCGTGGCCCGGGCGCTTCAGGGTCGGCTCTTCGCGGTCCGGCTCGATACCGCCGCCGATCTCCGCGATATCTCGGTCAGATCCGACTCCCCCGGATCCCGCGGGGTCTGCCCGGAACTGGTGATAAGCGTTCGCCGGGCGCTCGATGAAAATGGCTTTAACCGGGTTAAGATCGTGGTCAGCGGCGGATTTACCGCTGATCGGATCCGCCGATTAATCACCGAGAATATCCCCTTCGACATGGTAGGAGTGGGTTCGTCACTCTTAAAAGAGAAAATAGATTTTACCGCCGATATAGTGATGGTAAACGGCAGACCCGGCGCCAAAGTCGGGCGAGCCTACCTACCCAATCCCCGGCTGTTTCGAACTTAGCTTCGCAATTAATTAAACCGCTAATCTCGCGAATCTTCGCTAATTAAAAATAATATAATCTCGAATTTTTACCCCGCGATGACCGAAGGTCATTTTGCGGGGACGCGAATTCTGGCTAATTAAAATATGTTGATATATGCTTGATACATATTTATTTTTTCGGCCCCCCGAAGTATTAATCGGGGCAGAAAAAATAAGTGAACGGAATGAAAGTAGATGGGTCTAAAAATATGAGTTTAGAGAAAGATGATTTTGAGCTGGTGCGCGCGAGCCGGGACGGAGATCAGGAAGCGTTCGGCGAACTGGTGCGGAGATACCAGGGAAAGATCTACGCTCTGGCCTACGGAATGGTCGGCAATCATGCTGATGCCGATGATCTGGCCCAGGAGGTGTTCCTCAAGACCTACCGGAATATTAAGAAGTTTCGGTTTAAATCAAGTTTTTATACCTGGCTTTACCGGATCGCTACTAATACGATTATCAGCCGCCGAAAGAAGTTGCGCGGTGATTCCCATCTGGAATTAAAGCCCCAGGTGCTGGATATCGAAGGGAGCCCTTATCTCTCAACCCGGTTAGGGGGGGAGAAGGGTGACCGGGCGATGAGCAGCAAGGAGATGAAGCAAGATATCTATCGGGCCATTGATACGCTTTCAGATAAACATAAAGAGGTCGTAGTCATGCATGATATTGAGGGTATCCCGCATAATGAGATCGCCAAAATTCTCTCCTGTTCGCAAGGGACGGTTCGATCACGATTGCATTACGCGCGCGAATTGCTGCAGAAGGAACTGTTGGAGTGGATATAAAAGCTTCTCAGTTATTTTGTGTGGGTGATTCTAAATTATCTGGTGTTCATCTACATCTTATGGGTTGTCTGGAAATATTAATGACGAAACCTTAATGACGAATGACGAAACAAATCCGAAGCCAAAATTTTCAAGTGCCTTCGCTATAGTAGTTTCCAGGCTACGATGGCTGAATTGGGATTTGGACATTCATTCGTCATTCCTCATTCTGATTTCGTCATTATAAATGATGTTATTATTACCAGCATCTACCCGCACAAAATGCCTAAAAACCAAATAAAGGCAGATAGGGGAATATTATATGTTCTGCAAACAATTTGAGAAAGAGGTCTGGGATTATTTGGACGGTCGGGTTGATGGGTTCTCCGCTCATCTAAAAGAGTGCTCTCGGTGCCGGGATACGTTAGATAAGGCTGAGAAACTTGTAAATCTCCTGAAAGGAGGAGCCGCTCCGGTTCCTTCGGACACCTATCGCGATTCTTTCTGGCCCCGGCTGAAGGAAAAGATATCAGCTCAAGATGATCATCGACATTCCTTCTCAATTCTCAAACTGAAACCCCTCTATTACGCCGCTATGGGCACCGCCGCCGCGTCGCTGATTCTCTGGCTCTCAATCCGAACTCCTGACTCCCCCATCTTTATGGCTTCATCAACCGATTCTCCGAATTATATAATGGCACCGGCCGCGAGGCAGGTAGAGTATGGCTCGCCGGAAATAAATTATATCTCCGGCCCTGTTGGGAAGAGAGAGGATACGACCAATTACATCCTTCCCGGGACCACAACCGAGGGAAGTAATTCCTGGGCGGTTTAATCATCCTGAAGATATCTGGTATTGATGGCAAAAATCAACGGAATCACTGCTACTCTCAAATGACAAAAGGCGATAAATCATGAAAATATCTATATCAGTTTTTACTATATTTATCTCCGTAATCCTATTATCTCCCCTCACCGTAACCGCCGTGGAGAAATCTCTGCTGGCAGAGATGGAGGCGGGGATAATCGAGGTGGCGGAGAAGGCTTCTCCGGCAGTGGTCTCCGTCAGTACCGAGTCAATATCCCCCTTCTGGCGAGGGAAACTGGAAGATGAAAACCTCCCCCCCTGGATCAATGATTTTTTGAAGAGTGATCTTGGAAGCCGGAAGCGCCGTTCGGCCGGGACCGGTTTTATTATCAGCCCCGACGGCAAGATATTGACCACTGATAATGTTATCTCTCAGGCAGAAGAGATAACGGTCGCGTTGAACGATGGGAGGATCCTACCGGCCCGGGTGCTGGGAAGGGATGAGATCTTCGGCATCGCCGTATTGCAGGTGGACGCGAAAGATCTGCCTTATCTCTCTCTCCTTGAGGGAGGTCCGGCACCACGGAGAGGTTCCTGGGTGATTACCCTGGGACAGCCCTTCGGTCTCCCGACCAGCGCCGCCTGGGGGATTGTCAGCGGGTTGCGGAGAACCAGCCTGGGCATCGCTCCTTATGAAGAATTATTACAGATTACCGCGCCGGTTAATCCGGGGGACTCGGGCGGCCCGGTTCTCAATATCCGGGGGGATGTGATCGGAATAATAGCCGGCACCTATTCCGGATACCGTGAATTAGAGTGTGACTGGAATTTTATCCGCCGATTCCACCGCTCTTTCCCCAACGCGGCCACGATCTCGCCCGGTCAATTCTTCCGGCAGAGTCAGGCCCACGGAATAGGATTCGCGATCCCAATTACCCTGGTAAAAGATATTATCGAAGGGTTTTCAAATGGCACACCCCTGAAATATGGCTGGCTGGGGCTCTTCCCGGCCTCGATCCCCGGACGACCCGGAGTAATCGTGGCCGCGCTCGCTCCGGAGAGCCCGGCGATTCAGGCAGGGTTACGGGAAGGCGACATGATACTAAATATAGCCGGTCGACCGATTCAATCACCGCAAGCTCTGCAGAAACTGATACTTTTTTCTCCCGGCGGGAAAGAACTGACTATTGAAATTGAACGGGATGGAGAGAGAAAGATTCTAGATCGGAAGAGCGTCGTGTAGGGAAAGAGTGTAGATCTCGGTGGTCGCCGTATCATTAAAAAAAAAAAAAAAAAATAAAACAAGACACAAAAAAAAGACAAAAAAAAAAAATAAAGAACACAACGAAAAAGCGAAAAACAA
>CAKZYZ010000190.1 GCA_937885075.1 uncultured bacterium
TTTACTTGACGTGTTCGAATGATCTGACATGATATTCGTTCTGATATTCTGGATTGATTTGATGTGTTCTGAGTTATTGTAAAATTCCAATTATTTGTTTGATTTTTTTTTTTTTTCAAGCAGAAGACGGCATACGAGATATATCAGTGTGACTGGAGTTCAGACGTGTGCTCTTCCGATCTAGAGAGGGCTATCATCTATCCACCGGCATATCGAAGAAATGACCCGGCGGGCGGCGAAGGGGATCTCCCGGATTGATTCCATCACCACCTATCTCCCCTCCCCCGAAATACACCACTCCGTTATATCTTTTAACCTGGGGGAACTGCGCCCCCGGGAGACGGCCTCGCTCCTGGATAAAGTATTTAATATCAAGGTCCGCGATGGTCTTCACTGCTCCCCCGATGCCCACCGAGCCGTCGGTACCGCTCCGCTGGGAACGGTCCGAGCCAGTTTTGGGGCCTTAAACACTAAAGATGATGTTGATTATCTATGCGAGGCCCTATCTGAACTGGCAGAATCATTTAAAGAAGTAACCAGTAATCAGTGATCAGTCGGCCTGGTTGACTGGTTACGCCTGTCTGATTACTGATAACTGGTTACTGATTACTATCCTTAAAAAGGGGCCGCGGTAGTAAGCTTTCAGCGAACCCTGTCGCTTCGGGCTCGTAGTGCAGAGCTTTAGCTCTGCCAGAGCAAGGCAGAACTGAAGTTCTGCACTACGATCCGAAACTATAATTTCAAAAAGCTAACCACCAGACCATGGAAACCAGGATCGAGAACCTCAATCTCCGTGTCCACGAATACTGCGTCGATGATGATACGATCACAGTTGAAGGAGTGGCCCCACGCGCGCTGGATCTCCCGGCTCTGGCGGAGGCAGGCCGTAAGTTGACCCCAAAAGTCATGCTGATGAAACGGCTGAACGTCCTTTACATAGTCCTGGACTCCGTCACCATTCATCTCCACGGAAACGGAGAAATCATGGTCAACCGGGTAAAATCACTTGAAGAAGCTGAAAATATTCTGGCAGATTTTATTATTCCTTCGGAATAATAAAATTTGACTTCTGTCGTACTTCGTAATACATTGTAATATAGAAGGCTTTCTCATGAAGAAATTTCATCACTTATTCTGGGACGATAAAAACATAGCGCATATCGCCAGACATAACGTAACGGTAGATGAGGTTGAACAGGCTGTCTTTAATCCAAGAATATGTATCAGAAAAGGACGGGGAACAGACATATACTATCTCTTCAGCAGGACTGAGGCCGGGCGTTATCTATTTATCGTATTATTAGAGATCAGGAAATATCCGGCGCGAGTAATTACAACGAGAGATATGAGTAGAAAAGAGAAGAAATGGTATCGATCTTAATGGGGGTAATCTCATGAAAAAGAAAATACCTGAATTTAAAACCGAAGAAGCAATTGCGGCATTCTGGGATAACCACGATTTTATAGACTATCTGGCAGATACTGAGCCAATAGAAGATGTGGTATTCGAACGTCCAAAAAAAGAGACCGTATCCATCCGTTTAGAGAAAGCTCAGATCGATGAGATAAAACGGCTGTCCCATAAGATAGGTCTTGGTTATTCCTCCTTGATAAGATCCTGGATCATAGAGAAACTGGCAAATATTCATCGACTCCAGAAAGATCATACGACTTGATCGGCCTCTTCCCGAAACTCCGGCATAGCGGAGTGCTCTCCGTGCACAATTCAAAGTATAACGCCAATACCACTGATTTTAAAAAGGATAAACAAAAATTAAACTTCCAACCAGGACAATGAAGCATATAAAAAAAACCATCGCCGTCTTCGGGAGCGCGGTATCGGAGAAAGATAGTCCGGAATACGCGGCCACGGTTAAGATCGGGCGGATAATCGGGGATAACGGCTATGACCTCCTCTGCGGGGGGTATGGCGGGGTGATGGAGGCGGTCTGCCGGGGATGCTCTGAAGTAGGCGGGCGCTGCCGGGGGATCGGCCTGGACCACTTTACCGGGCCGCCCAACCGGTATATCAACAACTTTATCAGAGTTCCCACATTGGGAGAGCGGCTCGATTATTTTGCCGCTAACTCCGATATCTTTCTGGCACTCGCCGGGGGGATCGGGACCGTAGCCGAGGTTATGTTTGTCTGGGATCTCTTAAAGAGCGGGCAAATAGCTGATAAACCGGTCCTGCTTTATGGACCGGGCTGGGAGGGGTTTTTAGAGAGCCTGCGGGGTGGCTTCATCATAGATCCCGCTTACTTCCGGCATATTATTCTCGCGCGGGCACCGGGAGAGATTGCCGGTCTGCTGCGAGGATCGGACGGATCAGTCGGATCGGACCGATCGGTCGGATAAAACACTCAACAGATGAATAGCCTCGTAGTGCGGGTCTTCAGACCTGCCGGCCTCGGGCAGGTCTGAAGACCCGCACTACGAGCTTATCGGGGATGGCGCTACAGCCCGGCAAGGGCATTAAGCGCCGCCAGGGCATCGGCATCACCGCCGGCGGGCGGGGACCAGTCGACCTGGATACACTTGTACTCGGCGTCATCCAGGGCTTCCTTGAATGAGACCAGGCCGATATTGATGGCCTTGAATTCCTTTTCGAAGAGTCCGTTTAAGATCATTATTTACCTCCCAGAATCTTGATAATTTCTACGGTGAGAAGACTGGCCGCGGCATTGGTCGGGAGCACAATCGCCCCGGCATCTTTCAGTTCCTGCTCCACTTTCTTCCGGTTCTGCGGATCCTTATAAGTACCGGTAATTGAGCAGACAATCGCGAGATGACGGCCGGCCTCGGCCGCGATCTCCTTGGCTTCCTTAATAGCGGGACTGAGCTCCGCGGCCGGTTCCATATTCGAGCCGTATCCCAGAACCACATCGAGAAGAATAACCGCGGTCTCGGGATCCTTCGCCTCCTCCACGATCCGCTTCTTTCGGAGCAGAAAGTCGATCATCGGATGGGGACGTCCCACGGTGAACTCATCCTCTCCCAGATCGACGACCGTATTCTCTTTGCTCTTCCAGATATCATCAAGCTTGAAGGCGGGATCGATCGGGGCCGGGCTGTAGACCGGGCCGATATCCACCTTGAACATCAACTGAGTCTCATCGCAGAGGGTCCCCCCGCTGAAGAGTCCCCGGAGATATTTCTGACCGTCCTTCATCTTCGCGGCTTCCTCTTCCGCCTGCTTAATGATCTCTACTTTCCTGGCCTCAAGACTGGCCGGGACACCATCGGGAGATTCGCCCCGGGAGAGGGCTACCGCGATCAAGCCGGCCTGTTCCAGATCCTGAGCCGCGTTCGCGCCGGCGGCAGTCATTACCTCCGGGTCACCCCCGATCAGAATCGCGACCACCGGTTTCTTGAGGTCTTTTACCACATCCGCTACTTTCGCCAGAACATCGGCGGCGGGCGGTTTCGAGACCAGGACGATCACATCGGTAGCTTCATCCGCCTCCAGAGCTTTGATCCCCTCGATAAACATAATCCCCCCGATATCACTCTTAACATCCCGTCCGCCGGTACCGATCGCCTGGGAGATCCCGGCGCCTTCATTGCCGATGATACAACTGACCTCCTGGAGGCCGGTACCGGAGGCGGCTACCAGACCAATATTGCCGCGTTTGACGACATTGGCGAAACAGAGAGGCGCGCCGTTGATGATCGCGGTCCCGCAGTCCGGGCCCATCACAAGTAATCCCTTCTCACGGCCGTATTCCTTTAACTCCTTCTCTTTCTCGATCGAGATATTGTCGGAGAAAAGCATCACATGGAGGCCCTTCTTCAGTCCGTCCATCGCCACATCCCCGGCGTATCTGCCGGCCACGGATATAATCAGGACAGTAGCGTCCGGCTCCTGGTCGAGCGCTCCCTCGATACTCTTGGGCATATGCTCTCCGGAGGCCGACTTCTTCTGTTTGCTCTCGATCAGCAATTCCTCCGCCCGCTCAATGACCTCATCCGCCTTCGCCTCATCAACAGCTTTGCCCACGATTAAGAGATCGGTGTCGCTGGCATCCTTGAACATATCAAGAAGCATATCCGAGGCTTCGAGGATCTGCTTGTTCTCAGCCGTCCCCATCACCACGGTGGCATCCTCCACCCCTTCCATCTCGGTCAGGGCCCGGGCCACCAGCATCAGGCTTACCGAGTCATAATATTCCCCGGTCTTTATAATTCCTTTTACTGCCATCTTAACCCCCTTTTATTTTTACTTCGTAAAAATAAAATCTTGCATGCATTAACCGGCATTGCTGATATATTACAAAGTAAGTTTTTTGTTCATGATTTATTTTCAGATATTAATACTACACTCCGATAAAATCGGAGTCACTAAATTTTTTTGCCGCAGGTAAATAAATTTAATTGTTAACAGAAACCCTATCGCCATATCGCTGCCGGAACTGGATCCCAGGGAGATGAGGGTTTCGGTCCGCGCGCGGATACCGGCTTTATCACCCTCTATCAGCGCGGATAACAGATCTTTAAACCCCTCGAAGAGATAGCCGTCTCCAGCCAGGGAGATGAAGGAGTTGGAGAGAAGATTGCCGGACCGGGAGACCTTCACGATCTCCTCTCGCAACTTTGCCCGGTTTATACCATCAATCAATTCAATCAGGTTTAGAGCAACCAGAAGTCCGGCAATAAAGTCATCCCCGCTGGGGGTAAGACCAAATCCCAATCCCTTGATCTTTTTAACACCACTTATAATATCCTTCGCGTCCGGTGTTATTCTATCCGTACCGGAAAAAATAGTTTGAGTACCTTCTTTTACTCTCTCTACAAAACCTTTTTCAAAGGAAGACGTAAAATTTGCCTCTCTTTTTCGATCAATGAGAAAAGCCAGGCTCCCGGGGGGAGATAGTTCCAGCAGGGCCGCTTCAAAAGTTCTCAGATTTCTTGTCAGGCATTGATTATCTATCGGCCCCGTTCCCGGATGGGAATGAAAGATCAGCCGCCGGTCGAAAGGATATGGTTCGCCATTAATGGTGATGGTCCCCGGATAGATTCTGAGTTCCTCTATCAACCCGGGATCAAGATCATTTGCTACAATGTTGACCGGGCCGCTCCCCACCTCCCCCGTGACCAGCGCTATAAGTTTCTCGCCATCGGTGAAATTGACAACTCGCCGGAATCGCGAATGGAGGGTATATTCTCCGGGAAAGATCCGGTCGCCGATACTTACGATTTCTATTTCTATCTTCTGGGACAAGCTTCTACCAATCGAACAACTTATTACTTTTTAACGTCCTTTTTCTTCAACGTTCTTATTTTTCAACGTCTTTCTTTTTCAACGTCCTTCAACGTTCTTTCATTCTTCCAGCGCAATCTCCCGGATGATCTTTCCATTCTCTCCCACATAGATCAGACGGCTGGTGCCGGGGTCTATATAGACATTACGCAGGTTCTCTTCCCCTTCCTGGAAACTCCGGTCTAAGATCTTCCACTTTCCGGTCCGGGGATTCTGAAAATAGGCGAACGAATAGTCGGCTTTCCTCCCGGAGAAGGGGTTCACCCAGATCACAAAGAGTTCATATCCGGATTGATTGATATGGGTGGAGGTAGGCTCTCCCCTCCCCTTTATCTTCGGATCGGCAAAAGCCTGTTCGATAGCCTCTATCGAAGCAAACTCATCGGGGAGAGATGGCATATCATCCATTTCCTTTTCGGCGACCGGCGCGGGGGGAGGCGGGGATGCCTGCGCCAGCGGCGGAGGAGGAACCGGGGTTATTTTACTCTCTCCGGCGACGGGATATGGACCGGAAGACAGCCCGGGGGGCGGCTCCGCCTTTCCGGAACCGGCCACCAGTTTCCCGACCATATCCCCGGCCAGGAGCTGGATAATATCCGAGCGGGAGCCGACCAGAACAGCCTTACCTTCCGCCGACCAGGCCGCCTGGCCGTTTGCCGTCATTATCAGCCAGAGAGAGGCATTAAACCGTTCCCCCCACTCATGCTGATTTCCCCAGTGCCAGCCCTCACATCGGCCCAATACCAGGGCGTCCGCGTTCAGCACCCTCCCCATCTCGGCCAATTTATTGGAGGGGGGAATTCCGGTGGTAGGCAGGGAGTGCTCCTGGAGGGTCCGGAGCATCAAGGCGCGATCCACCACCAGATAATCATCCTCCCGGCCGAGCAGTTCGGCGACCGCGTCCGCCATCT
This sequence comes from uncultured bacterium, assembly GCA_937885075.1. Lineage (GTDB taxonomy): Bacteria > Auribacterota > Erginobacteria > Erginobacterales > Erginobacteraceae > CAKZYZ01. The sequence goes on from CAKZYZ010000190.1 coordinate 6,172, forward strand.
TCACGCCGCTCCCGGCAATCGAAGTCACGGTCAATCCATTTTCAATCCTCTCTTTCGTCCCGGGGGTTTCACAATCAAGTACCGCCACCCGCCAGGCCGATGAGGAAGGCCAATCCGTCACCACTACCATCGAGTCAACCCGGTCCCGGAGACTGGAGCAACCACCCGCCCCCAGGATCAGCAGGATGACGGAGCAGCTTGCTACTAATATTTTTCTTTTCATAATTTGGCGCCTTCGCGTTAACTCGGGGGGAGACCATTTTAATTAACGCCTTTTATATATTTTTTAATTGACAATCCTATCAATCAAGGAGCACAAGTATATTTTATCAAGGGTATCCACTCAAGAAAAGAATGCTCAAATCCTGAAAATAATTGCTGTGGGAGAATTTTATAGGTTGCCCTCGGGAGTAGGATGTGGGATATTTGTATATTATTAAGGAAGCCGCGTCAGGAATTTTTCACCTACTCAGCTCACTGCATTCCGGCTTTCTTAAAATTTATTCAATTGAATATACCGGGACCGATACCCCTCGGGATCCCGATCTTACTCCATATCCCTATCGGGACAGTTACCCGCTCTTTTAGCGGTTTTTTATGTTACTCAGCATAACTCGCTGTCTTCGCGGTTAAGTAAGTCGCGCGGCTATAGTTTACTCAAAAAACATTTTAACCATGAAGTCCACGGAAAAACTTATACCAATAATCAAAAAAGCAGGAGCAGCGCGGATCATGAATCAGGAACAAATTATACCCTCAATTTCCCGGATCGCTCAACGTAGTCACCTTTCGGCCGGGCAGATTCAGGAGATAAAGAGGATACTTCTGGAGAGGGGGAACTTCACCGAAGAGAGAATCATGCGGGAGATCGCCTGGTTCTGCCTGGAGTTAGGGATTGCCGGATACTATTTCAAGTACACCCCGATTGAAGATATCGCCCGGCATATTGAATCCCTCCGGGCCACCCGGATTATTTCGGAGAACTCCGGAGGTCAGCCGGTCGCGATCCAGTTCGCGAGTGAGCAGGGTGAGCAGGGAACATATATGGTCGAGGATGACTACGCTCAGATCCGAACCCTGAAGGAGCGGATCGAGACCCATTACTCCGCTTTTCGTCTGCAGAGCTACCGTTGCCAGAGCTATCCCCTCCGTTTCTATCTGGTTACCCGTCCGCACTTCTCTCCCCTCCCGGGCAAAGGTGAGCTGACCTTCGATAAAGTAGCTTCCCGGGAATTTTTAGCAACCTCGCCCTCGAAGACGATCAACCGCTACCGCCGGCTCTGGGAGAAGCTGCAGGGCGCCGATGTTCCGCGGATCGCTTTCTCGGAACTGTCCCGGCAGGGAGAGACCCGGATCATGGTGGGGATGGGACGGGACGCGGCCCGGGGGTTCTTCACCAACTACACCTTCATTCTGAGAAAATACCGGGCCCACATCAATCGTGAGTATGTGGAGCCATTGGCCGACGGGACAATCATCTTCTCTTTCTATCTCGACCGGCTGAAAGAAGAGATCGAACTCGATCGTCTCTTCCAGGACATATCGATGGCGGCTATCCTCCGGCCCGGACCACTGGCCGAACTGTTCTACTCCGGCGAATTCAGCGCCGAGGAGACCATGTACGCTGTGGCCGCCACCAATTTTGCCCATCAGTTTCTCACCTCCTATACCGAGGAATATGTCACCCTGGCCCGCGCCCTGAAAGAAAAGCCGGAGATGCTGGGGCTCCTCTCCATCTTTAAGACCCACCTGGCCAAAGATACCTACCACGAAAACCGGGTGGAGAGCGCGATATTCAAACACCGGGGGATCGTACAGGAGCTTTTTCGCAGTTTCTTCAATCGATTCTTCCCCGGGCTGGATAAGTTGGATCGATCCGATCTCCATCTGAACCGGGCCCGGAAAATGATAGAGGAGAATGTTCCCCTTGAGATCGACCGCCATATCCTGGAGTCGGTGATTACCTTCAACCAGTCCATCCTCAAAACCAACTTCTTTAAAAAAGAGAAGGTCTGTCTGGCCTTCCGCCTTGATCCATCCTTCCTCAACCCGGTCGATTACCCGGAAAAACCCTACGGAATCTTTTTCCTTTACGGCAAGGGGTTCCGGGGGTTTCATATCCGATTCCGTGATATCGCCCGGGGAGGGGTCCGGCTGGTCCGCTCCCCCACCCCGTCCGATTACGATATCAACTCTGATTTCATCTTCGATGAAAACTATAACCTGGCCCGCACCCAGCAGAGTAAGAATAAAGATATCCCGGAAGGGGGCTCCAAAGGGACCATCCTGCCGGCCTGGAAATACGGGGAAGGGGGAGAAAGCGTCTTCCGGCATTATATAGATGGTCTGCTCGACCTGCTTCTGCTGCCTCATCCCGAGATAGTGGACTATTACGGCCGGGAAGAGATCCTCTTTCTTGGGCCCGACGAAGGAACGGCGGATCTGATGAACTGGGCCGCGCTCTACGCCAGAAGACGGGGTTACCGTTACTGGCGGGCCTTCACCACAGGTAAAGCCCCGGCCCTGGGCGGTATTCCTCATGACACCTACGGTATGACCACCCGGGGGGTTCACCAGTATGTCCTGGAGACTCTCCGGGAATTGGGCTTGAAGGAGCAGGCCATCAGCAAATATCAGACCGGCGGGCCGGACGGGGATCTGGGGAGTAATGAAATTTTATTCTCCCGCGACAGGACGGTGGCGATAATCGATGGGAGCGGCGTCCTCTACGATCCGGACGGCCTCGATCGTGTCGAGCTGAAAAGGCTGGCCCGGCAGCGGCTGACCGGAGATAAGTTCAATCAGAAAAAACTTTCCCGGCAGGGGTTCTTCGTGGGGACAGGAGAGCGTAACAGAAAACTCCCGGATGGGACTATCGTACCCAACGGAACCGAGTTCCGGAATAATTTCCACTTTTATCCCGGGCTGGCGGTTGATCTCTTTGTTCCCTGCGGAGGGAGACCGAAGGCAATCCGAATTGGGAACTGGCGGGAGTTCTTCGATAAAGAAGGAATCCCCCGGGCCCGGATTGTGGTGGAGGGAGCAAACCTGTTCATCACCCAGGAGGCACGCCTCCGGCTGGAGGAAGGGGGTATAATTCTCTTCAAGGACGCCTCCGCCAACAAGGGCGGGGTCACCTCATCATCCCTGGAAGTCCTGGCTTCTCTGGCGCTGAAAGATGACGAGTTCACGCGATTAATGACCGCTCCATCCGGTAAACCGGCGCCGGCCTTCCGGAAGCAGTATATCAAAGAGATTACCGAGATCATTCAGCGCAACGCCTCTGATGAATTTCAGGCGCTGTGGAAAGAACACAAATCTTTCGGCCGCCCTCTCTCCATCTTATCCGATCTTCTGAGTGATAAGATCAACCGGGTAACCGATAAAATATACCGTTCGCCGCTCTATGACGATAAGCGGCTCCGCCGGACTGTGATCAGGCGCCACTGCCCTCCCACTCTGGTTAAACGGGTGGGGATGGAGACAATTCTGAGACAGGTCCCGGATATGTACCTGCGGTCGATCTTCGCCGCCTCCCTGGCCTCGACCTATGTCTACGAAATGGGAATAAGTGCCGGAGAGATTGACTTTTACGATTATGTCTCTAATTTACCGGTCCGGAATTAAAATAGTTAGACAGGATAACAGGATCAACAGGATAGATAGCCCTTATTGGAAAAACATTTTGAACCACGAAGAGCATGAAGTTCACGAAGGAATTTAAAAAACCAGGAAAAATTCTATAGTTTTCTTTGTTTATCTTCGTGTTCTTCGTGATCTTCGTGGTGAATATTTATTTTTTTATCCTGTAAATCCTGTTAATCCTGTCTAAAAAGTTAAGAAGCTAATTTATTAATCTGGTCCGAGCGAAAAGACTTCAATCCGAAGCGGGATTGAACTGCTTTTCGTTCCTGCCTAAAACCTGAGTAGGAGGAAGAAAATGTCTTATGCCAGTGAAGTCCTGGAGAAAGTAATCCGCCGTGACCCGGCTCAGCCCGAGTTTCATCAGGCGGCTCAAGAGGTTCTGGAATCACTTGAACCGATTCTGGATCGCTATCCGAAATACCGCCGGAACAGCATTCTGGAACGGCTGGTCGAACCCGAGAGAATTATCACCTTCCGGGTCCCCTGGAGTGATGACCGGGGAGATGTCCAGGTGAATCGAGGCTATCGGATCCAGTTCAACAGCGCGATCGGGCCTTACAAAGGAGGACTCCGGTTCCACCCCACGGTTAATCTCAGTATTCTGAAATTCCTGGCCTTTGAACAGATCTTTAAGAACTCTTTGACCACCCTTCCCATGGGGGGAGGAAAGGGCGGTTCCGATTTCGATCCCAAGGGAAAATCCGATGGTGAGGTGATGCGCTTCTGCCAGTCATTCATGACCGAACTCTGTAAATATATCGGACCGGATACCGATGTACCGGCCGGCGATATCGGAGTGGGAGGGAGAGAGATCGGTTATCTCTTCGGACAGTACAAACGAATCCGGAACGAGTTTACCGGCGTTCTGACCGGCAAGGGAATCGGTTGGGGCGGTTCCAAAATTCGGCCCGAGGCGACCGGTTACGGCGCGGTTTATTTCGCCCAGAATATGCTGGAAGGGAGAGGAGACAGCCTGGATGGCAAAATATGCACCATCTCCGGTTCCGGTAATGTCGCCCAGTACACAGCGGAGAAACTCCTGGAGCTGGGAGCGAAAGTTATATCATTCTCCGACTCCAATGGAACAATCTATGATCCGGATGGGATAGACACCGAGAAACTGGAGTATGTCATGGAGTTGAAGAACATCCATCGGGGGAGAATCAAGGAGTACGCCGAGAAATACGGGGCGGAGTACCGGGAAGGAGAACGTCCCTGGTCGATTAAATGTGACTGCGCCTTTCCCAGCGCGACTCAGAATGAGATCAGCGCCGCGGATGCTCAGCAATTATGTGATCAGGGCTGTTACCTTGTAGCCGAGGGCGCTAATATGCCGACTGAACCGGAGGGAGCTCATATCTTCCTCAGTCAAAAAGTCCTATTCGGTCCCGGCAAGGCCGCTAATGCCGGCGGAGTTGCCGTATCCGGCCTGGAAATGTCCCAGAACTCCCAGCGGTTGAGCTGGTCCCGCGAAGAGGTAGATCAGTATCTGAAAAAAATTATGAAGGCCATCTATACCAGTGCCGCCGGAGCAGCCGAAGAATTCGGACAGCCGGGAAACCTGATCCTGGGAGCTAACATTGCCGGATTCCGGAAGATAGCCGACGCCATGCTGGCCCAGGGACTGGTTTAAAAAAGTTGAAAGTGCCTAAAGTATAGAAAGTTGAAAGTGCCTAAAGTGCGCTAAAGTGCCTAAAGTTGCCGCTTTCGACCTGGTTTATACAAAATTTCAATAAAAAAACTCTTGCCCCGTCCTGGACGAGGTGTCTAACGGTCTTCAACGATCTTTAACGTCTTTATTTTTCAACGTCCTTATTTTTTAACGATAGCGCCGAAGGCGCTATGTTCTTTATGACCACTACCTCTCAATTCAGCACCGGCCTTCCCGGACTCGATCATATTCTGCGGGGACTGATGCCGGGGGATAATCTTGTCTGGCAGGTGGATTCGCTGGATGATTACCGCCCTTTTGTAGAACATCTCTGCCGATGCGCTCTGGAGAACGGGAAAAAGCTGGTATATTTCCGTTACGCCAAGCACCCTCCACTGGTGAACGCGGAGGAGGGGGTGGAGGTTCTTACCTGCCGGCCGGAAGCGGGCTTCGAAGCCTTTGTAAGTCTGATCCGTCATACCATCGACGCGCACGGTCCGGATACCTACTATGTTTTTGATAGCCTCTCTCAGCTGGTCGTAGATTGGTGCAGCGACCGGATGCTGGGCAACTTCTTCATCCTGACCTGTCCTTACCTTTATCAGAAGGGGGCAATCGGATATTTTGTCATGCGCCGGAATTTTCACTCCTTCCACGCGGTCACTCCCATCACTGAAACCGCTCAGATTCTGCTTGATGTATATCAGCACGCCGGCAGACTATATGTTCACCCCCTCAAGGTATCCGATCGTCATTCCAAGACCATGTATCTCCTCCATGTCTGGGAGGGAGACCTCTTCCAGCCGGTGAGGGAGAGTAGTATCATGGCCGAGATTCTGGCCTCGGTGCCGCTCTCCCGCCTTGATTCCGCCGGTTACACCCTGGGCTACTGGACCCAGACCTTTGCCGAGGCGGAAGAATTGCAAGCCCGCTATGAACGGGGAGAGATTTCAGTCGAGAAAACCGAGGAGGTCCGCGATCAGCTCCTGCGGATGGCCATCTCCCGGGATGAAAGGATATTGCGGCTGGCCGAACAGTATTTCACTCTATCCGATGTTCTCTATATCCGCAAACGGATGATGGGCACGGGACTGATCGGGGGGAAATCGGTCGGGATGCTCCTGGCCCGGGCCATCCTGAAAAAAACCGAACCGCGCTGGACGGAACTGCTGGAGATGCATGACTCATTCTTTATCGGGGCTGATGTTTTTTATACTTACCTGGTGCAGAACAAGTGCTGGTGGTTACGGGAAAAGCTGAAGGAACCTGACTCCTGTCCGGAATGTATCGCGCAGGTCCACCAGCGCATCATGCAGGGAACTTTCCCCGAATATATTGTTAAGCAGGTGGTCAATCTCCTGGATTATTACGGGCAGTTCCCGATTATTGTCCGTTCATCCAGTCTGCTGGAGGACAACTTCGGCAACGCTTTTGCCGGAAAATATGAAAGCATTTTCTGTGCCAATCAGGGGACCCCGGAAGAACGGCTGGAAGAGTTTTTAAACGCGATCCGCATCGTCTATGCCAGCAGCATGAGTGAGAACGCACTGGCCTACCGCGCCAAACGAGGCCTGCTCGATATGGACGAGCAGATGGCGCTCCTGATCCAACGTGTCTCCGGAGCGGTCTACGGGAAATATTATTTCCCTCAGGCCGCCGGGGTCGGTTTCTCTTTCAACCCCTACGTCTGGAGCGAATATATTGATCCTAAAGCCGGGGTTCTGCGGCTGGTCTTCGGACTGGGGACCCGGGCGGTGAATCGCTCGGATGACGATTACACCCGCCTGGTCGCGCTGAACGCCCCGGAACGGATGCCCGGGGTCCACCTGGATGACGCGTCAAAATATACCCAGCGCAAAGTGGATCTGCTGGATCTGGAAGCCAATAGACTGGTCTCGGCGGAATTTCAGGAAGTGATCCGGCAGAGCACGGAACTGCCGATCGATATCTTCGCTTCCCGGGACGAAAGAATTGAAGAACTGATGGAGGCAAGAAACCTGGTTGGGGTCTCTTCCCTGGTGCTCAGTTTCAACACTCTTCTCAACGCGACCAATTTTGTCGAAGACATGCGGGAGATGCTGAAGATCCTTCAGAATGCCTATGAATGTCCGGTCGATATTGAGTTCACCGTCAATTTTGTGGGTGAGCGCCGGTATAAGATCAATCTGGTCCAGTGCCGTCCATTTCAGATTGCCGGGGTTGGAAGAATCGTGCCGCCCCCGGAGAACCTCGACCGGAAAGATATTGTCCTGGAAGCCCATGGCGCGGTTATCGGCCAGGGGAGGGTCGAAAACATCGACCGGTTGATCTGCGTGGTGCCTTCGGCTTACGGGAAACTGCCGAACAGAGAACGATACTCGGTGGCCCGGCTGATCGGCAAAATCACTCATCTGGCCGACCGATCGGAACCCGGATCAATCATGCTGCTGGGGCCCGGTCGATGGGGAACCACCACCCCTTCCCTGGGGGTTCCGGTCTCTTTCGCCGAAATCAGTTCGGTATCGGTCCTCTGTGAACTGGTGATGATGAATGAGACCCTGACCCCGGATGTTTCCCTGGGAACCCACTTCTTCTGTGAGATGGTCGAGATGGATATACTCTATCTGGCCCTCTTCCCGGAGCAGAAAGAGAATTACCTCAATATCCCCTTTCTGGAAGGCGCCCCCAACCGACTGGCCGAACTTCTCCCGTCCGAGCAGCGCTGGGAGGATGTGGTCCGGATTATTGACATAAAGGAACTTGATGGTGACCGACTCCTTTCACTCAATGCCAATACCTATCAGCAGAAAGCGGTCTGCTACTTTGAGACGAAGAAACCAGAAAAAGAGATGCCTCCAATCTGGCCGCCGAAATGGGATAATTAGCATAAATTATCGCAAACCAGATATCATAGTAGTCGGTGGAGGTCCGGCCGGATCTTACGCGGCCTGGACCGCCGCGGAGAATGGACTGAGCTGCTGGCTATTGGAGGAGCATACGGCGATCGGTCTCCCCCGGCATGATCCGGGATGGCTGATCGACACCGCTTTTACCGAGCAGCTCGCCGATCGGATCAAGGAGAACCTCCGGATCCGGAGGATGAGCGCCTTCCGGGTCCGCGATCCCTTCACCGGGGAGGTTCGGGAGGAGATCCCCGGCGGAGGCTACATCGTCCGTCGGGATCTGCTGGAGCGGGAACTGGCAATCCGGGCCGCCAACGCCGGTACCCGGATCTTACTGAAGACCCGCTGCACGGGGTTCTTGAAGGAGAACGGCCGGGTGATCGGGGTAAAGACGGACCGGGAGGATCTCCCGGAACTGCGGGCCGAAGTAGTGATCTGCGCTGACGGACTCCATTCAGCCCGAGACGGCCGGGCGGCCGGGGAGATTACAGCGGGGGAGAATCTCGACTTCGGCTCCGGGGTGAATCTTGAACTCGCCAACCTGAAGGATGCCGAGCCCGGCACGGTGGAACTCTACCTGGCCGCGGCCGACCGGGACCTCAATTACAAACACCTGGTAGTCCATGAAGAGGGGCAATGCTTCCTCAGTTTTTCTTCTCTCTCCAATTTCGAGGAATTCAAAAAACGGACCGACAATATCCTCTCGGAGAAACTTCGCCGGGCCCAGTGTCTGGATGTCGGCGGATATCTATCCCGCCGGCATAGCGGTCTCTTTTTTAAGACCCTCGTCAAAGATGGAGTAATCTTTATCGGCGACGCCTCCGGGGGAGGCGGGGCAATCCACGGGATGATCCAGGGACAGCTGGCCGTTGGAGTCGCCGCCCGGGCGATTGAGAAAAATGACAGCAGTCTTAATATATTATCCCGCTATCAGGATCTGGTCAGGGATACCTTTCAGGGAGCACTCTTCTACTGGTTCTTTGTCCGGAAAAATTATGGGACTTTTACCGACTGGATCGAACGGATGCGGAATATCAGGGTGCCGGAAGTATAGCAGGGAGAAGAAGGGAATAGCAGGGAGGAGAGGAGCTTATAGGCTGAACATCGAACATCGAACGTTGAACATCGAACGTCGAATTCGCGCAGATTCGCGGGACCCGCAAAATGACCTGGGGTCATCGCGGGTTAAAATTAGCGGTTTAAAAGCGCGGCCGAGAAAAAATAATCAGAGTACTCCGTGAAATCCGTGGACAAAAAAGGGGCCGAGGTAGAGGGAGTTTTTGTGAATTTTGCGCCTTTCTTGACCCGCCTTAGCTCAAAGAGCGACGGCTGGTTTGCGGATACTGGATGATCTTATACGCCCGTTTGCTTCCACTCATATCCGGCAAAAGCCCTTGCGCCTTCTTCGGCCAGCACTCCTCCGGTTATCTCAATCGGATGGGAGGAACGGCGGAATAACTCCCGGCTGGATATCTTGATTCCGCCCCCATAGAGAGGAAAGAGTTCTTCCAGAGTAACACTGTAAACCAGACGAGAGATATTGGCGTAAAAGATCGCTCCCGCGCACATGACGCAGGGCTCACAACTTGAGTAGAGAGTGTACCCGGATAAATCACTGACTTTTTTCTCCCGGCAGAAATCACGGATCAAACCAAGTTCCGCGTGATAGGTGGGATCATTCCGGGTGAAGACCTGATTCCGGCCGGAAGCCGCTAAACGGCCGTCTTTAACCAGTGCCGCACCGAACGGTTCATCGCCGGCGGACCGGGCCCGACCCGCTTCTTCGATGGCCAGGCGGATGAAACGGCGGTCATGGTCAGATATTATTTCCGCTTCTTTTCCCATCTTCGTCTACTACAATGCCCCGGCAATCTCATCCAGTTCGTCGATATATTCTTTCTTTGAGGCTTTATCCCACAGGGCGAGCTCAAAGCCGTTTCTGGCCAGCTGGACCAGTTCGGGCTTGGTGAAGTTCAGGTCCTGAGTGATCGCATAATAATCTTCGCTTAAACTGTTACCCAGAAAGAACGGATCATCCGAATTGACGGTTATGGTCACCCCCGCGTCAAAAAGCCGTCGGATCGGATGCTCGGCCATAGAGGGGACAACCTGAAGTTTGAGGTTACTGATCGGGCAGATATCCAGGGCGATTCCCTCCCGAACCAGCCGCTCCACCAGAGCCGGATCCTCCAGCGCCCGGACCCCATGCTCGATCCGGGTAACCTTTAACTCGTCAATAATCTTCCGGACAAAATCCGGTCCCATGAATTCCCCGGCATGGGATTTGTTGAACTTTCCGGCCTCCCGGGACCGCCGCCAGATCTCAGCGGTCCAGGGCTCCAGTTCCATATCCTCCCAGCCGTGCAGATCCAGTCCGGCCAGTCCATCCCAGCTGATACAGTCGTCGATGACAGCCTTAAGATCATCTTTATAGTCATTATGACAGACCCCCATAAAGACCCGGACCTCCAGGCCATCCGGGGCTCCGGCCTTGATCGCCGCGATAATCTCCGGCCCATCCTCCTTAATGAAGGGGATCACCCCTCCGTGAAAACTGGTCTCGACATACTTCACATTCTGGTCATGACAGCGCCGCAGGACAATCTTCGCGGCCTCATGATACCGCTGAGCCGAGTTGAAGAACTCGCCGCAGTACTGGATATAAAGATCCATAAAATGGTCAAAGCTCTCGTAACGATAGTCATTATCCCAGAAGACCGGCGGATCGGCGTGCTTTTCGGGGTCCATCTCCTGGAGTAGCTCAAAAGGGCAGGCTCCTTCAATATGAAGATGCATCTCGGTCTTGGGGAGACTCTGGACAAAATCAGTTAATTCCTGATCGGCTTGATAGAGCATGGGTTTATCCTTTTGTAAAAAGTGCCTAAAGTATAACAAGTTGAAAGTGCCTAAAGTGCGCTAAAGTGCCTAAAGTTATCGCCTTACCCGGTTTTTTCGGGCCTTAGAATTCCGCTCAAACCGAGTGCCTAAAAATTGTTCTTATACCTTTGGTTCAATGCTTGCAAAATCTTATTTTACTATTAATTCAACACTCCTTGGCGGCTGCCCGGGCTTTAGCTCTACCAAGCCCCGGTTGGAGAGGTGGAGTTCCTCCAGGACAATCAGGGCCAGAAGGCTGAGCGTCATCTCGATCGAATCATGGAGACAGCCGGCGTCTTTAAACGCCTCTTCCACTTTTTGAACCTGCTCCGCCACTACCGAGGCCGGTTCCAACGACATCAGCCCGGCTACCGGAAGCGGTACGGAGATCGGAAGAGCACACGTCTGAACTCCAGTCACACTGATATATCTCGTATGCCGTCTTCTGCTTGAAAAAAAAAACAAACACTATTGCAGCTAACACAAGTGCTAGAATACCAATCCAATTCATACAACCATCATTA
>CAKZYZ010000191.1 GCA_937885075.1 uncultured bacterium
GTGTTTTTTTTTTTTTTTTTGTAGTTTATTTTGTTTTTTTTTTTGTTTGTTTTATTTTTTTTTTTAATGATACGGCGACCACCGAGATCTACACTCTTTCCCTACACGACGCTCTTCCGATCTCGATAGCCTGGGGGTTGATATAGCGATCCTGGCGCCGGAAGAGCTTTTGCCGCTCCCGGTGGTTCCCACCGGGAGTGATCTTGAGAAAATGGCGGAGTATTTTGACGAAATCTCCGGGAATGAGAAGCCGAATAAACGCGCTCTGATATTTAGAGACAGTCTCCGTGCTGAACTATCCTCTTTAGCCCGGTCCAGCGGCGGGGCCGAGGTATCAGCGGCAGCTTCCCGGCTGCTGCTCATCGCTAAGGGGGGGTGGGGAAAAGAGGGGATGAAGGATATCAAAGCTGAGGTGGAAACCAGATTGAAAGATCTGGAGAGCTACCCGGATCAGGTCCGGGCCCGGGAACTGCTGATCTATTTCCTGGGATATGTCGCCCGCTCCCGGAGAGCGTATGAAGAATTGAAGAAGGAGCAGGGGGTCCTGGACTTTACCGATCTGCTCCTCAAGGCCCGTGATCTGGTCCGGGATAGACCGGAAATCCTCCCGGAGCTCTCGGTTATTATTGTCGATGAGGCTCAGGATAACTCCCGGGCTCAGAACGAACTGGTTGAGACGATCCGGGGGGTAACAGAAGCTTCCCTGATCCTCTGCGGCGATGTCAAGCAGACGATCCACACCTGGCGGGGGGCGGATCCCGAGGGGATGGCGGAAATGGCCCGTCGATTCAAGCTGACCCCGGTTCCGCTCCGGACCAGTTACCGGAGCCGGAAGAGCATTCTGGACTGGGTCAACGGCATCTTCCGGGAGGTGGTCTTCGATCCCGAGAGGTATGGGGAGGACGCTCATCTCCTGGCCTGTGATCGGGCGCCCGGGGAGCCGGGTCCGATGGTGGAACTGCTGCTGCCCGAGTGGGAGGCGGTCTGTGAGCGGGTTACCGTGCCGAAGAAAAAGCCGGAAGAGAAGTCGGGGCTGGAGCTGACCGATAAGGATCTAAAGATTCTGGCCGATTCGGGTGAAGCCGCCGGGGGGATTTCAGCCGAAACATGGTCGGAATGGTCGGCGCTCTCAAAGGAACGGTACTCTCAAGAAGCGCGCGCGGTAGCGGAGAGAATCAGCCTTCTCTGCCGGGATGACAGTGATCCCGCGTTCCGTCCCGACCGGATCTACGACCCCGAAACCTGGTGGGATAACGACCGCGCCGCCTACCGCTACCGGGATATCACTATCCTCCTCCGGGCTACCAGCCGGCAGGAACTCTATGAAGCGGCTCTCCGGGAGAGGGGAATCCCCTATAACAGCGGGGGAAAGGGGAGGGGGTTCTATTTTCGGCAGGAGGTGAAAGATATCTCGAGCCTCTTGAATATGCTGGCTTTCCCCCGGGATGATATCGCGCTTCTGGCGGTTCTCCGTTCCCCGTTCTTCTCGATCAGTGATGGGGCGATTGGCCTCCTTCTGACAGGGGAAAGAGGTCTTCCCCGGGGATATCGACTGCGTCGGGCTCTTTATTGTGATAAGGATAGGCAGCGGGAGTATGAGGGATTCCTCCGGAGGGCTGGTTTGACTGAGGAGATAGATGTCTATGGCAGGGCGGTCCGGATACTCAAACAATTGCGGAGGTTGGCGGGGAGATTGAACGGGGTTGATCTGATCCGTCGGGTAATCGACCTGACCGGGTATGACGCTATTCTGGCCGGATCGTTCAACGGGCTCCAGAGATTGGCCAATCTTCGATTTCTTCTGGCTGATCTGCAGGAGAGGGAGCGCCGGGACCATCTCGATCTCTCCGGGTTGGCACGGTATCTCTCCCAGGAGATAAAAGATGAGACCAAAGCTCCCGACGCCGCGGTCCTCGACCCTTCCAATGACGCGGTAACTATCAGTACCGTCCATGGAGCCAAGGGGTTATCGAGTCCGGTGGTATTTATCCCGGACCTGCGGAGACCGCCCAACTTCAGCAGTTCCTGGCTCCGGATCAGAAGTTCCGGGGGAGGGGAGAATACGGTTACCGGGAAGCTCCGGGTTATAGATGATGAGGGGGAGCAGATTGATCTGGGCAGTTCCGGAGAGTCCGCGGCCCATAAGGCGGCCCGGGCCGAGGAGGAAGATGAGGCACGGAGACTCTTTTATGTGGCCGCCACCCGTCCCCGGGATCTGATGGTTCTCTCGGGAGAGAACGGCGGCCGGAGTGGATCCTGGCGGGATTGGATAAACCGGTATCTCCTCGGCGCGGATAAGCCGGATGACCTGGTCCGGATCATTTCGTATCCGGTATTAAGAAAAGCCGCCGGATCGTTGGGAGAGGGGGGGGAGATGATTGCTCCTCCCGGTGCCGGAGAATTGACCGCGGATTATGATAGGGATGAGATTGACACTCTTCCGGAATCGTACCGTCTGGCCGCGACGGTTCTGAGCGGTGTTCCGGAACGGCGCGATGGTGAGACGGACGAGGAGTTTCAGAAAGCCCGGCAGGAATATGTCCGGACGGGGCTGGTCAATCTCCCCCCGGCCTATTTTATGAGCAAGGGCGGAGGGAGTGAGGATTCAGGAGAGGATCTGCCGGAGACGGTGAACTCTCTGAGCCGGCAGATCGGGGCGGGGCTTTTCGGGCACGCGGTCCTGGAGAGGATTGATTTTAGTAAGCCGGTGGAGGTACAGGTCAGGGAATCCGCCGCGAGTTATGGCGGGGATGAAGCAGGGATCGCGGCTCTGGAGCGGCAACTGGCTGCTGCCGTCGCCGCGGTCAGCGAAATGCTGGAAGGAGTCGATCCGGATAATGTCATCCGGGAAATGCCGTTTGCCGCCCGTTTTACCCATGACGGGGCGACTGTCATTATCGATGGCGCGATTGATCTGATCTATTTTAAAGATGGGGTATGGAATATAGTCGACTACAAGTTCTCGGGCCGAGGCCCGTCTGAATTAAAGAAGAAATACGGCCTTCAGCTGGCTATCTACCGGGAGGCTGTCTCCGGCCCTATACCGGGCCAGGATGAGCGGAAACCGCTTTTTCAGGAAGGCGATGGCCCGGCCCGATTTACCATGACAGTGTTGGGGATCGCTCCGGATGGGAAGATCCGGAATGTTCCGATTACTGATGAGGACGCGGGTGATCTCCCGGCCCGGGTGGTGGCCGCGGCCCGGCTTATCCGGGAAGAAACCTCGCCTCGGGCAGTTTAATAGCCGCAAACCAGCCGTCGCTCTTCGAGCTTCCGCCGTCGTTAAAACTATGGCGGATAAAATGGCGGGTCAAGAAAGACGCAAAATTCCCCCTACCTCGGCCCCTTTTTTTGTCCACCGATTACACGGATTATGGGGATTATCCCCCCTACCTCGGCCCCTTTAATGAACTACGAATTTCGCGAATTACACGAATTTTAAAACTGGGGGAACCTATACTAACTTCAATTTCTTTTTTCCCGTCAACCAACCTTCGCCAGGGCTTCCGCCGTCGTTAACACTATGGCGGATTAAATAAACGGCGGGCTGGGCCGACAACCGCAAACCATCAATTAACTTTTCAAAAATATGGATAATGGAGATTAAATTGGTATAATTATTTATTTCTTAATGTTAAGTATTGGCGGGAATTTTAGCCGAGAAATATGGGTTTGAAGAATGGGTAAAGAGAGATTAAGTCAGGTTCAGAAGGCGATCCTTCTTGTTGCCGATGAATTGCTCCGGGAGTTTCGGAAGAATATGGACAGCAGAATATCCTATAAGCTGATAGTGAAGCGACTGGCGCGGAAGGCTGATCGAGTCCATGAACGATCCCGATGTATCGAACAGGCATTCCTGGTGACCGTATCCCGGAGTATCAGGAATATGGCTGAGAAAGGGATGGTGGAGCTGGACTTCTCCCGGTGTACCCGCTACCTTACCTACTTTTCCGATTCTCATAATCTCCGATTCATCTCTCTGACCGGGAAAGGAAAGAGCTTGTTGGAGAGGGTGAAGTCGGACGGCGGTTGGGAGAATAATACCTGGCTGGAAAAGAACCTTAAAGATGGAAAGGAACGGCGAAGGATAATCAGGGCATTTTTCCATACGCTTTACCGTAAAAGCCCTGGGCGAAAATAATTATTTGGCGTAATTGTGATTCTTGTGAGATAGTGACATGCAGATCCAAATCAAATCCTGTAATAGTAATAGAATTATTCAATATAAAGGAGTGAAGAATGGACTTTAATCTTAAAAAACGGAGTTTTTTAAAACTGCTGGATTTTACTCCGGGGGAGATTCAGTATCTGCTGGATCTGTCGATGGAGCTGAAGAGAGCTAAATACGAAGGGACGGAGCAGCCGGCTCTGACCGGAATGAATATCGCCTTGATCTTTGAGAAGGCTTCCACCCGGACCCGGTGCGCGTTTGAAGTCGCGGCCTTCGATCAGGGCGCACTGGTTACCTACCTTGGTCCTACCGGCAGCCAGATCGGATACAAGGAGACGATGAAGGATACCGCCCGGGTTCTGGGGCGGATGTATGACGGGATCGAATATCGGGGGTTCGGTCAGCAGATTGTGGAGGACCTGGCTCAATATGCCGGAGTACCGGTCTGGAATGGTCTCACCACGGAATTTCATCCGACCCAGATTCTGGCCGACTTCATGACTATGCTGGAGCATTCGGATAAGCCGCTCTCTGAAATCTCATTCTGCTTTTTAGGTGATGCCGGAAATAACGTGGCCAACTCCCTGATGGTGGGAGCGGCCAGGATGGGGATGGATTTTCGGGCCGGAGCGCCGGAATCGGATCAGCCGGAGCAGTCCCTGGTTGAGCGGTGCCGGGAGATCGCGAAGGATACCGGCGCGAAGATCACCATTACCTCTGATCCCACCGAAGCGGTCCGCGGAGCGGATTTTCTCTATACCGATGTATGGGTCTCAATGGGGGAAGCGGACTCGGTCTGGGAGAATCGAATCAAGGAACTGAAGCCATATCAGGTCAACCGGGAGTTGATGGAGGCGACCGGTAATCCGGAAGTCAAATTCATGCACTGTCTCCCGGCCTTCCACAATGACATGACCGAGGTCGGGAAGAAGATCCGGGATAAGTTCGGGATCTCCGAGATGGAAGTTACCGATGAGGTATTTGAGTCGCCCGCTTCGATAGTATTTGATGAAGCGGAGAACCGTCTTCATACGATTAAGGCGGTGATGGTGGCGACGATGGGAGAGGGAAGTAATCAGTAAACAGTGATCAGTAATCAGTGCAAAAGGAAAGTAATCAGTAAACGGTGATCAGTAATCAGTGCAAAAGGAAAGTAATCAGTAACCGGTAATCAGTGATCAGTAATCGGTGATCGGTTGGCCCGGCAGCCAGGCCAACCGATTACTGATCACTGATTACTTTCCTTTAACTTTCCTTATCTTCATTCATTAACAGCAATCCGACCTTCCCGGTAGGCCAGTAGCAGTGCCTGGAGCGATCTGATCTCTTCCCGGATTGTTCGGCCCTGATCGGTATCCTTTATTCTCAGTCTCCGGGGGGATCTCTCCAGGATTACGGTGGTGGAGATGATATCCTTCTCTTCGGTAATCGCTTTCAGGGTTGACTCGAAAGGTTCGTGGGAGGCCAGGAGCAGTCCCCGGGGGCTATAGATCAGGGTGTAGCCGGCGATACCGGTCTTTTTCTGGTAGGCCCGGGCGAAACCGCCGTCAATCACCAGGAGCTTCCCGTTAGCTTTTATCGGGCTTTCGCCTTTCTTCACCTCGACCGGGACATGGCCGTTAATAATATGTGATCTTTTCGGGTTGAGCCCGAACTCCCGGAGGATACGATTACAGGAGGACTCTTTATCCCTATATTTATAATAGGGATTTTTATCTTCCCGGTGGGAATATTTGTCATCGATAAAGTGCCGTTCAAAGGTAGCCATCTTATTCTTCCCGAATAGCGGTGAATTTGAGCCGGACCAGAGATACCACATGATATCCTCTCCGTGAGATTTCTCTTCCGTATCCCGCCCGCCGAAATATCCTTCCCGCGCGCACCGCTCCAGATAGTCCATCAATGATTTACTCCGGTAGTTCTCTCCGCCAAATTCCACATCTTTAAAGGAGCCATCACTATTGGTCGGGATACACCCGTGATAGAGGAGATTGGAGTTTCTCACCAGGTAGATACTCCCCCGGGCGAAGAGAAAACGGGTATGCCGCTGGAGCTTCTCGCTGTGGGAGAATGATGCCTGGAGGAGGCTCATTACTTCTTCCTCTTCATCGCTCAGGCGGCAGGGGTCATCGGGGTCGATGGTGGGGAAGTTGGTATCGTTCAGGGAATACCCGGTCCCATCAAGGTCGATTGTTCCCCGGGAATAGTCTATCCGGGCAAGGAGGTTACGGTTCGCCATGCCGAGATCAGGGTTATTAGTGATCAGTTCTCCTTCCAGCTTGAACTGGATGATGGTGATTGCTTTATGCATCCGGGCCATCAACTCGATGGTCTTACGGTTATAGGTCTCACCTCCTGAGGGATGGGGGGTGAAGGAAGAGCAGGGATCATCATGATAGGCCTCCAGCGCGAAGGTCGCGAGAGGGAGGAGATTTATCCCATAACCTCCTTCCAGGGTATTGAGGTTTCCGTAGCGGAGGGCCACCCGGAGTACATTGGCGATACAGGCCCGGGATCCGGCCGCCGCCCCCATCCAGAGAATATCATGGTTGCCCCATTGGATGTCTACCGAGTGGTAGGAGAGCAGGGTATCCATAATAATCTCCGATCCGGGACCACGGTCGAAGATATCACCGATAATATGAAGCCGGTCCACGGAGAACCTCTGGATCAGACGGCAGATCGTAATAATGAAGTCATCCGCCCGGTCGATCTCGATAATCGTATCGATAATCCGTTTATAATACGCTTTCCGGTTACGCTCATCCGGTCGGGATTGAAGAAGATCTTCAATCAGAGTTCCAAACTCACCCTCCAGGGCGTGGGGAATCCGGGAGGGGCTGTATTTTGAGGTTATTACCCGGCAGAGCGTGATCAGGCGGAGGAGAGTGGTTCTATACCAGCGTTTCTTTCCTTTGACGTCCCGGAGGATGATCTCCAGTTTTTCTTGAGGATAATAGATCAGGGTGGCGAGCTGCTTCTTCTCCGCGGATGAGACCCGGGATCCGAAGGTCTCTCTGATCTTCCGCTTGATAATTCCGGAACCATTCTTGAGAACGTGGCGGAAAGATTCGTACTCTCCATGGACATCGCTGATGAAATGTTCGGTCCCCTTGGGGAGTTCCAGGACCGCCCGGAGACTGATTATTCGGGTACTTACCGCCCGGATGGAAGGATACTGCCGGGAGAGGAGTCTGAGATATCCCAGATCTGTAATTTTATTATTCACCACGATAAAATTTCATCCGAACTTTCTCAATTGTCACCAGTCCTTCCGATATTACCGGATCTATCCGGTCGAAAAATGCTTCAATCTTTTCCGTCCGGTCAATAATTTCAATTATGATAGGAAGGTTGGCAG
Organism: uncultured bacterium; assembly: GCA_937885075.1. Taxonomy (GTDB): domain Bacteria; phylum Auribacterota; class Erginobacteria; order Erginobacterales; family Erginobacteraceae; genus CAKZYZ01. The sequence continues at coordinate 7,533 of CAKZYZ010000191.1, forward strand.
AGAGACGGAGAATCCTGAAAGTAAGCAATTTATGATGGAGGCTGAAGCCCTCCAATCCTCTCAATACCGTGGCTCCCGAAAGATTCTGTTTCCGGGCTTCATTGACGATCCATTCGTAGAGAGGAACTCCTTTGTGTTTCCGCTCTTCTTCCACAAAGATTCTTAAGATGCGTCCTTCTTCGGTCGGTACCATTGGTTTCCTCCTTAGTGCTTTGTGCACCGTCACATAAATACGGTGACGTATTTATGTGAAGATCGGAAGAGTGTCGTGTAGGGAAAGAGTGTAGATCTCGGTGGTCGCCGTATCATTAAAAAAAAAACATAA
>CAKZYZ010000192.1 GCA_937885075.1 uncultured bacterium
AAGCAGAAGACGGCATACGAGATATATCAGTGTGACTGGAGTTCAGACGTGTGCTCTTCCGATCTGGCGTTATTCACCAGGTTGGTAAACTCGGCCCGATTCTCCTGGGGATTATTCTGGGAATAGGCCTGGCCGGTATAGGTAATGTAGGAGTTAAAGACGGTATAGCCAACCGAGGATCGATAATTATAGATGCCCCGATTCGGCGACCAGGTGAGATTGATCATCTCCTCCGCCCGCGCGGCAATCTCCCCCCGGGTGAGCGGCCCCCAGGTATCTCCGGACCAGGGCCGGACTTCTTTAACCGGCAGAACAACGGCCAGGATAGATATAACAATGGGCAATGACCATCGGAATTTATTAATCCCACAATACCTCATGCGTTCATCTCCTATGGCTGATAACCACATAAAATTATCGTCTTGGCCGTAAATTTTATGCTTGAAACCAGGACCGGCATAATTCTATCAGATTACGACAAGAAGTGAAGGGAAAAATATGATTCCTATGAACAGGTATGCTTAGTGTCTGAACGAAAACCCCGAATTTCATAGAATTTGTCATTCGGACTGTGTCACAACCCCTAAAAAGTCATCGCGAGGAGCGTAGCGACGAAGCGATCTCAACTTGTGAACAAAAGATATTACTTGCCAACGGATTGAGATTGCTTCGTTCTCCTCACTTTGTTCGGGCGCCTCGCAATGACAGAATAAGATCCAAAATATCAATTGTGACACAGTCTGAATGACTTAGTTTCTGGGGTTTTCGTTCAGACAATACTTAGAAACAACCTTATGGCTGCATTTCAAAACTCAGCCGCTTCGAGGAGAGAGTATCCCCCCTCCCCGGCTACAGGAATACCACTTACTCCCCGGCTAATTTCCATCTCCCGGGCGAGGGGAAACCGCCAGAGCGAGGGTGGGGATAATAATCAATGTCGCCATTATCCCTCCGACTAATCCGCCGATTACCGTAATGGCAAAAGGCTGAAAAATCCTTGATCCCACGGTGGTTCCTATCGCGACCGGGAGCAGGGCGGCCATGGTGGTGAGAGTGGTAAGCAGGATGGGACGGAGGCGGACGGAGGCGGCGGAGAGGAGGGCCTCGGTAATAACTTTTCCGGAAGCAACTTCCTGGTTGGCAAAAGCCATCAGAACGATAGCGTTATTAACGGCGATGCCGATCAGGGTTACTGTCCCCATTCCCACGGATATATCAAGAGACTGCCGGGTCAGAAAAAGCGCGATCAGGGCGCCCACGAGCGAAAGCGGGACCGTTACCAGGATAATCAGCGGCTGGAGCCAGGATTTAAATTGCATCGCCATGATAAGATAGATCAGCCCCAGAGCGGCCAGAATCGCCAGAGCCAGTTCCAGCGCCGTTTCGATCAGCACCCGGTACTGGCCGGTGAAGTCGATGCTGTAGCCAGAGGGGATTTTAAGAGCCTGGAATTTTTTCCGCAGGTCTTTGACCACGGAGAAGATGTTGCCTTCCACCTCCGCCAGAAGGGTGATCTGCCGCTGGCCGTTTAACCGGGTAATTGAAGAGGGAGCATGGCTGATTTTCACTTCAGCTACCCGTTCCAGGGGCAGCCATCCCCCCGGGGTGGTTCCGATCGGCAACTGTCTGATCCCCTCAATCTCCCGGGGGGAGGAAGCTTCCAACTTTACCAGGACGGCTATATTCTCTTTTTGCCGGATAATCCTGGTCGCCTCCACTCCGGAACGGGAAGCCTCCAGGGCGCTCAAAATACTCCCGGCCGCCACCCCGTACTGGGCCAGGGAGGGGTAGTTTATGCGCACATCTATCTGGGGAACCTTTATCCTGGTATTATTCACCACATTGGATACCCCGGATTCCTGAGAGAGCACGGTTTCGACCCGGTCGGCCAGCGCGATGAGGGTCTCCATGTCGGTGCCGTAGATGGTAACGCCGAACAACGCGGGGAGTCCGGAGAAGCTCTCGTCGATCTTTTCCTGGGTGGGCTGATGGTAAAGGAAGACCACCCCGCTTAACTCCGAATAGGATTTTTTCAGGGTTGAAATAATCTCTTCGATCGACCGGATTCGTTCGTTTTTACCTTTCAGCTTGATCAAGAGTTCGCCTTTGTTTACCCCCTCAATCTGATACCCTACTCCCGGAGAACCGGTCCGACGATAAACGCAGGAGACATCGGACTCGGCCAGGGCGATCCGGTCGAGCGTATCTCCTATTCGATTGCTCTCCGTCAGAGATGTGCCGGGAGGCATGACATACTCGATAAGAATGGCCCCTTCGTCAATGGGGGGCAGGACCGAAGCCTGCCCCAGGAACGCGGCCAGTCCCGCCACACCCAGGCAGAGCACGGCCAGAGTCAGGACCACTCCCTTATGCCGGAAAGAGAATCTCAGGACGGATTGCAGCAGCCGGTCCAACCGCGCCAGCAGCCGCGCGCCGGGAAAATTGTTTTTTCGGCTAGCGAGACCTTTCATCCGGCTTAATAGTGTCGGGACCAATGTCAGGGAGAGGAGCAGGGAGATCAGAAGCGCCGTGCTGATGGTCAGGCCGAAGGGCCGCATAAAAAGCGCGGCCAGGCCCGTCATCAGGAGCAGGGGCAGGAAAGCGGCCACAGTGGTAAAGGTCCCCGCCGCGTCGGGACCGGCTATCTCCAGAGCCCCATTAATCCCGGCTTCCGCCGCGTTCGGGGTTAACCGGGCGTGGCGGAAGATATTTTCAGCCACGACGATGGCATCGTCCACGATCATACCGATTGCCAGGGTCAGGGCCGACATAGTAATTACATTCAGGCTTATACCCAGCCATCTCATAATGGCGATCGTGGCCAGACAGGTGATGGGGATGGTAAGCGCTACGATTAAGGTGGGCCGGATTGAACCGAGAAAGAAATATAGAACCAGGACGGCCAGCACGGCTCCGATAGCGAGGTCATTTACGATCTCGTTCTCTGACTCCTGGATGATCTCTGATTGGTCGTAAAATTTCTTGACCCGAGCGTCCGGAGGGAGAAGGCCGGAGAGATGAGTGAGCGCCTCATCAACCCCGCGGGCCACGCGGATGGTACTGGCTCCGGGCTGCTTCCGGACAATAATCGCCACCGCCGGGACCGCGTCCCCGTAAACTTCGTAATGTCGGGGGGCGCGGCCTTCAATGACTGTGGCCACATCTCCCAGGAGAACCGATTTCATCCCATCCGCGCGGAGAGGGAGAGATCGGATATCATCCAGGGTCTTGAGACGGGCATCGCCGCGGATGAGATATTCCCGCCCGGATTGGTAAAGATACCCGGCCACCGAGGATATGTTATGATTCTTTAAAATAGAGACCAGATCATCCACAGTGAGGTGAAGACGGATTAAAACTTCCGGTTTGATCCTGACATAGAACGCCCGCCGGTCCCCGCCGAGAACTTCCACCGAGGAGACACCGACCACGCTCATGAGGCGGCCGGCCAGATCATGGCGGACAATATTGCGGAGGTTCACCATATCCCCTCCCCCGTAAAATATATATCCGCAAACTTCCTGGAGGGTGGTGCCGATATTCTCCAGCCGCGGGGTTACCCCGGCCGGCAGGCGACCGGCCAGCCGCGCCAGTCGCGCCTGGATGAGCTGCCGGGCATCGCGGACGGTAGTCCCCCAGCTGAATTCCGCGGTGATCTGAGATATCCCCTGGACCGAGGTCGAGGAGACCCGCTTGACCCCGGGGATATTCCGGATTTCGTTCTCAATCGGCCGGGAGACCAGCCGCTCCATATCTTCCGGAGCGGCCCCGGGGTAATGGGTAATGATGTTGACGACCGGGATATCAAGATTGGGAAAGAGGTCAACCGGCATATGCCGGGCGGAATATACCCCGGCCAGGGCCATCAACATGACCATAAGTACCGTCGCGATAGGATTGTTTATAACCAGCCGAAGCAGAGATCGCATCAGTCCGCCACCTTATAGATTTTATTGAAATCGCGAAAGAAGAGTTCGTAGGCCCCCCGGACAACCACCTCATCCCCTTCCTTCAGTCCGGAGATAATTTCCACCCAGCCGTCCGAGAGATTACCGGTCCGAACTGATTTCCGGCGATAGCCGGAAGAATCCTTCAGAAAGACATAAGCCCGCTCTTCATCGTCCCGGACAATAGCGTCCGGCGGAAGAGCAAGCGCCTTCTCATGCGCCGAGAGGAGGACCGTTCCGGTTACTATCTGGCCAGGTCGAAGTACCGGGGCCAGCTCATCCCCTTCAATCCAGACCACAGTTGCTCCAGTGGCGGTTCTCCGCGGCAGAACTGTGATTATATTTCCCTGAATAAAGTTTCCCCCGGAAAGGTTAATAACCGCCGGCTTCTTTTTAAGTTCCGCGTCACCACTCCGGGGAAAAAGTGTGGCCTCGATATAGATATGGTTTTGTGAGATGATTTCAGCCAGCCCGTCGCCATTACGCACTTCCTGGCCGGATGAGACTTTGCGGTTGGTAAATACCCCGCCGACCGGGGCACGGAGGTGAATGGCTTCCCGTAACCGTTCCGTCTCCTGCCGGATGGCTTCCAGCTCGGACTGAAGGCGGGCTAAAGAATCTTCCGCCGCGGCCAGTTCTTCGAATTTTGCCAATCTCCGGGAGAGAGCGTCCCGTTTGATTTTTACCATCTGTTCGGCCGGAGGAATAAGCTCGCTTAAAGTGTCGGCCTGGTTTTTAAGAACCTCCCGGCGGCTGTCGATCAAGGGTCCTCCAATGGTAAAGATAAGATCACCCCGGGATACGGGTATTCCGTCTCCCGCGTTGATGGAGACGATCCTTCCGTTCTCCAGCGCGATAATTTTCGCCTTATCCCGGCTTCGCACTATTCCAAACCAGATCCGGGTCTCAGTAAAATCCCGAAACCGCGGCTGGGCGGTTCTGATCAGGTCCGGGCGCGGGAGAGCATCTATACCGGCAGTCCCGGTATTGGAACTATCTCCGCAATGCCGTACCGCCAGAACGATGGTCGCAACAATAGCAATGACAATAAATATACCTGTAATTTTTCGTTTCATCTGGACTCCTCAGCTCCGGTTGGGTCCTGGAAAGGTCAAATACTAATTTAAAGTTGTATATCTTTCGGCTGTAAATTCTTGTTTTGATTCCCCCTACCCCGGCCCCTTTTTTGTCCACGGATTTCACGGATTATAGGGATTATTCCCCCTACCTCGGACCCTTTTTTTGTCCACGGATTTTTACCCCGCTATGACCGAAGGTCATTTTGCGGGGTTCGTTCTTATCAATAACTTTCATGACTATTCGGTTAACTCAGTAAATATCTTATGCTATAGTAAGGAGATATGAAAAATGGATCTCTGTAATGCCTCAAAAACAACACTTACCATATATACAAATGGGTTTACTGGAATTCCACGCTCGTTTTACCGGAGAACGTGATTGCATCAAATATCTGGAGAAAGTGCGTTTTTCGAAAGGATTTATAT
>CAKZYZ010000193.1 GCA_937885075.1 uncultured bacterium
CCAGCTTAGCACTATCCCTGGAAAAGAATGCCGGGATTAACAAGAAATCGTTATTTATTCATACCCATGTTGCCGAAGAAAACCGGCTCTACATGATGGGAGAAATTATAACGGATTGGAGTCAGGTCGGCGGCCCCGCTCAGGAACCGTTAAATAAGCCCGCCAGGGATATTATTGAAATAAGAAAAAGAAGAAGTTAAATGTTTGGAAAATACTTAATGGTTATAGTCATTCTTTTGTCGGCTGTCGTTCTGACAAACAATCCGGTGACAGGGGTTATCTTCGCGGAAGAAAACAAAGCGGCCTCCGACAGCAACCAAGGCCGGAGTAAAGAGGGGGAAACGAAATTCGACGCCCATGCGTCGTACACGAAACTCTATTTCGACGATTAAATCCATGTCTCGGAATTTCGATAACCTCTAAGGAAAGCAGGAAGGCAGGAGTGGGATTACTTTAAATTCTCCTGATTTCCTGCTTTCCTTAGAGGTAAAGTTGCCCGAACGAAGTGAGGGCTAAGTTCCCAAATTAAGGAGGTCTACAAATGTCATTATCACGGTCCAGATCCACTTTCCCTCTGAGCAGGGTGAGTTCTTTGCTGGCGATTTCCCTGGTTTTATTTATAACCGCATGCGCCCACACCACCAAACAGGCGGAAGTTGCCCCCAGAGGAGACGGGCATTTTCTTTTCAATGACGAGGATTATTCATTTCAGTGCCTTCGTCTTCTCGGCATCGCCACCACCGGAGCGGCCGACCTGGGCGAGTTTCTCACCGCCGTCGACCAGGTCAAGGAGGGTGACGACGAGAGCTGGTACAATGCCTGGTATTCCATGGGCGAACATGTTGAAGGGGTGGCCCGGGATTTTCTCAAGAAAGGGCATAAGGCCAGCGCTCAGGAGGCCTTCTTCAGAGCCTGGAATTACTACAGCGCGGCGGGCGTCTTCCTGGTGTCTGATTACAATGATCCCAGATTCCAGGAATCTTGGCAGAAAAGTCGGAACTGTTTTCTGGAGGGAGCTAAGCTCTCCGATGGCCTGATCCTGCCCGTGGAGATCCCTTTTGAAGATACAACTCTGCCCGGCTACTTCTGCCTGGTTGACAAAGAAGAGAAGAAACGCCCTCTTCTTATAATCCAGACCGGCCTGGACGGCACCGCCGAGGAATTGTACTTCGCTCTGGCGGTCAACGCATTGAAACGAGGTTACAACTGCCTTTTCTTTGAAGGGCCGGGGCAGGGCAGAGTCATCCGCGAGCAAAAAATTCCCTTCCGGCCCGACTGGGAAACCGTGGTGACGCCGGTGGTGGATTTCGCCCTCACCTTGGACCAGGTGGATAAGGAGAGAATGGCGCTTTTCGGCTTCAGCATGGGCGGCTACTTCGCGCCTCGGGCCGTGGCATACGAGCACCGTATCAAAGCCTGTATCGCCGACGGGGGGGTCTACAGCGTCTTTGAGGGCACGATGAGCCTCCTGTCGCCCCAGTTACAAAAGGCCATCGAAGAAGGGCAACCCGCTGAAAAGGTTGAGAAGCTGATAGAGCAGGAGATAAAGGACAATCCCGCCGTGGAACAGTTTCTGGCGTTCATGCTCTGGACTTTCCAGACGGACTCCTATTATGAGGTCTTTGAAAAGCTCAAGGCTTACACTCTCAAGGATTGCGTGGATCAAATTCAGTGTGAGATGCTGGTGGTCAACTCCAGTCAGGATAGTGTCGCCGGCTCCTATGACCAGGCAATTAAGCTTTACGAAGTTTTGAAATCACCCAAAACCTATCTGGAGTTCACCGAGGCCGAGGGAGCAAGCCAACACTGCCAGATGGGCGCGGTTATGATCTCGAATGAGCAGATACTCAACTGGCTCGATGAGCGGATGCACCCTGAAGAGGCTGTCCGATAAAGCCGATTTTTGGTAACACTTTAGCCCTTTCCCTCGTTTCCACACTCCGCGGGGGAATGCACCGGATCCGCTTCGTCACGATGCGGATTTTCAAATGGCTAAAGTGTTACGATTTTTGTAGCCGCGGACTTTAGTCTGCGTTTGTTGGACTATAACCAGTTGTGAACTAAATGATTGCGCACCTTGAAATGTGCGGCTACCTTTGAAAGCCCGAAAATCTATTTTGTCGGACTGCTTCTTCAGGTCGTCATCGTGTGGCAGCCTTTAAACAGCCGATATGATAAGACGGGGTTCACTGAAAGATAACCATATTAGGAAGGAGTATATGAAATGAAGAGATTGATCATTGGTTTAATAGTGTTCTTTGGTTTGATCTGTTGCCTGGTCTCCCCGGCACCAGTCTTGCTGGCGGAAGGAGGAGGTATAACAACGGATCCCATGGTAAAAATCACAAGTCTGCCCACCAAGCTGGATGTCAAGGCTGTCCTGGCGAAGGTCAGTGATGATGTCGCCCGCGATACCGGCCTGGATAAAAACATGGTCACCTATTTCTGGCAGACCTTCGATTATATCTACTGCCCGGGTTGCGGGGATGCCGGGATTGAGGGGGGAGTTACTTTTATTGATCTCTATGTTCCCGGTTTCATGACGGATGAGGAGATCGGGAAGGTGATGACCAGCTTAGCACTATCCCTGGAAAAGAATGCCGGGATTAACAAGAAATCGTTATTTATTCATACCCATGTTGCCGAAGAAAACCGGCTCTACATGATGGGAGAAATTATAACGGATTGGAGTCAGGTGGGAGGGCCGGCGAAGGAACCTACCCCGGCCGGAAAATCAGCCCCGTGAATAAAACATCCCCATCCCCCTGGTATCTCTACATCGTCCGCTGCCGGGACGGCACGCTCTATACCGGAATAACCACCGATCTTGACCGGCGGATCAGAGAGCACAACCGGGGAAAAGGCTCCAGATACACCGCCGCGCGACGCCCGGTCAATCTGGTTTACTCCGAACCGCAGCCCGACCGCTCTTCGGCATCAAAGCGGGAATATCAAATCAAAGGATCGCCCCGGAGCCGGAAGGAGAGTTTGATCAAAGGTGCAATTCCCCGGAAGCCGGGACCAAAATCGCGAAAGCAGAACAATTGAGGATGAGGGGTAAGTGTCTCACTTACATTGGCACAGACGGGGGAGTCGTGAGACAGAATCGCTTATCCCCTGCTTCAGTAACTTTTGTCTTGTATTTCCTCCATCGCTTCTCTACATTCATCCTATTCCCACATCAATGAAAATGCTGTGCCCGGCCGGTTTCAACTCGGATGGCACTGCTCCGTATGAGAAATATTTCCCCGCTAAGAGTCGGAAAATCTTAACCAAAGCGATTTATTAAGGGTTGCCCATGAAGAAAAAAAAGATCCTACCCGCGGCTCTTCTCCTCATCATTATCGGGGGGGCGCTTTTATATCATTACTGGGCGCCTGGCGCACGGCATGATGGAGCTCTGAAGCTTTATGGTAATATAGATATTCGGGAAGTACTGCTTGCTTTTCATGCGACCGGAAGAATCCAACACCTTCTGGTCCAGGAAGGTGATCATGTAAAAGCGGGGCAGCTGGTAGCCGAGTTGGACCCGGTCCGTTATGAAGCCGCCGCCGAGCAGGCTCGGGCACAGGTTGCTTCACAGCAGCAGGTTCTGGCCCGAATGCTGGCCGGTACCCGACCGGAGAAGATCGCCGAGAATAGGGCGCGCCTTGAAGCCGCCCAGGCAAAATTGAGGGATGCGGAACAAACCAACCGGCGCATGCAGATCCTGGTTCACAAAGATTTAATTGCTCAGCAGGAAGCCGATACCACCGAGGCAGCGTTCAAATCAGCCCGGGGAAACCGGGATGCCTTGCAACAGTCATTAAATCTGGCGATTAAGGGCCCCCGGGAGGAAGATATTGCCGCCGCGCGCGCGCGACTCAAAGCATATGAAGCCGCCCGGGCTCTGGCGGAAAGTGAGCTGTCGGATACCAAGCTGTATTCCACCACGGATGCCGTGGTCCGGAATCGAGTCCTGGAAGAAGGTGATATGACCTCTCCGCAGACGCCCGTCTATACCCTGGCCCTTACCAATCCGGTCTGGGTGCGGGCCTATATCCCGGAAACGGATCTCGGAAAAATCTATCCGGGGATGAAGGCCGAGGTGGGAACCGATAGTTTCCCCGATAAGATTTACCAGGGCTGGATCGGCTTTATCTCCCCTACCGCTGAATTCACTCCCAAAGAAGTGGAAACTCCCGAGCTTCGAACCCGGCTGGTCTATCAGGTGAGGGTCTATATCTGCAATCCCAACAATGAGCTTCGTTTGGGGATGCCCGCGACTGTATCCATCTCCCTGACACAACCGCGCCATTCTTTAAATGCAAGTCCCTGCGGGGAGAAGTAATATGGGTGGATCAGCCGATCCTCTGCGGGCAGACCCCATTCTGATAGTCGAGGATATAAGCATCTCCTTCCGCACCAGGAAGCGGACCGTCAGAGCTCTGGACGAAATTTCTTTTCGTCAGCAGGCCGGAACCATAACCGGCCTCATCGGGCCGGATGGGGCGGGAAAAACCACTCTGATGCGTCTGGTGGCCGGCCTGCTCAAACCTGACCACGGACACCTGAATGTCCGAGGAATTGATGTCATCCACAATCCTCTGGAAGTCCAGTCCTCCATCGGCTACATGCCCCAGCACTTCGGGCTCTATGAGGATCTCACGGTGCAGGAGAATCTCAATCTCTACGCCGACCTTCACAACCTCAAGTCAGCTGAGAGGCCGGAACGCTATAGAGAACTGATGGAGATGACCGGCCTGGCTCCTTTTACCGGCCGACTGGCCGGGAGGCTTTCCGGTGGAATGAAACAAAAATTGGGATTGGCCTGCACGCTGGTATCCCCCCCCCATTTCCTGCTGCTGGACGAGCCCACCATTGGAGTAGATCCGGTTTCACGCCGAGAACTCTGGGTTATTATTCAGCAACTGGTGGAACAGAAGGGTATGACCGTCCTTCTCAGCACGGCCTATCTGGATGAGGCCGAGCGGTGCCAGGATGTTATCCTGATCCACAAAGGAAAATTACTGGGGCAGGGAAGCCCTTCATCATTCAGTCGACAAATGTTGGGCCATACCTTCCACGTCACAGCCTCCGGGCTGGGAAAACGGAACCTGCAGGAGCGGTTAAGTCACAGTCCCGGGATCCTGGATGCCACTATTCAAGGGGAAAGCGTTCGAGTAGATCGGAAGAGCGTCGTGTAGGGAAAGGGTGTAGATCTCGGTGGTCGCCGTATCATTAAAAAAAAAAGAGAGAAAGAGAAAAACAGTGGATGCA
>CAKZYZ010000194.1 GCA_937885075.1 uncultured bacterium
TACGAGTGGGTGGGGCATAGTTGCAGCAAGATAGTACGACATATATATAATGTGTGGATGATAGTATAGATTTGTTTTTTTGTTTTGTTTTGTTGTTTTTTACTGTTTTTTTTTTCAAGCAGAAGACGGCATACGAGATATATCAGTGTGACTGGAGTTCAGACGTGTGCTCTTCCGATCTCGATGCGTTTGAATTTATCATGAAGTTTTTGTCTGGTGGTGGCTGATTTATTACGACAGAATTTAATTACGCAGGGTAATTATTATGAGGTCTATTGATACAGCAAGAGAGCTAAAAGACGAAGGAATTCAACTTGCAGTTGAAAAGGAAGATTTGCCAGGAGCAATAAAAAAGTTTTTAGAGGCTATAGAATGTATGAAAGAGGTAGAGATGAATTCTTTTGAATTATCAGAAACACAATTTTTATTAGGAATGACTTATTTCAAGTTAGATGAAGACCAAAAAGTAGAAAAATATATTAAGGAAGCTCTCGAAACTAACAATAATGATAATAAAAGATTGAGTAATAAATGTTATTTATATTTAGGTATGTTGAAATATTCTAGTAATAAATATTCTGAAGCTATTGATTTATTTAATCAAATAAAAATTCAAATCGGATTTGATTATGATGATTATGGAAATGATGATGAAGAAAAGCATTCATTTTATGGCATGTTAGGGGTCTCATATCTGCGCTTAGATTATTATAGAAAGGCATTGAAATACCTACTTGAAGCAGTAAAAATTCCCTATGATGCAGAGGACCGCTTTGAAGATTATTATCAATTAGGTTGTGCGTACTACCATATGAACAATTATAAAAAGGCATTAAAATATTATGAAGAGAGTATTTCTATAAATCCAGATCAGCCAGAAGGCTTTAAGCAGCTTACTCTGTTAAGATTGGCGTATATGTATATGTATAAAGAAGAATACGAGAAAGCTATTCAACTTTGTGAGGAAATTGAACAGAAGCAGGATATAAATATCAGGTTGGATAATTTGTATATTACAAGAGGTCGCTGTCATTCAAGGCTCGGGCAAGTGATGCAAGCATTAAAATATTTTGAAAAGGCCTGGGAATTGAAAGATCAATTGACCGATGGATGGCGAGATCGTATTAAACAATGGCTGATCGATTATTATAATAAAGTAGGTAATCAGGAACGAGTTAGTGAATTGAAAAATAGCTAAGCGGAAAGAACAAAGGGTTGATCCCCAAACAATAAGTTTAACAGGTATAAGCGCTTGATTTTAATTCACCGCCGCGCGGCACAAGAAACCGCGCCGCGCAACTCGTTTTACCGGTTAGCGATAATCTTCAGATTATCCATACTCAACTTCATTTTCCTCACCCTGCCCGGGTTCAGACGGGACGCCCTTACCCCCCCCAAGGCCCGTACAGAAACCGTCCTCACCTTTGAATTTAGCGCTTCCTGGAGAATATTTATAAGCAAAACCATCCCCACCTACCCATCCCATATCGCGTTTGCCGATTAATTTTGTTGGAAGATACTATGCTGCCGTCGGAATTGATAGTGTAATATATGAATAAAATAATAAATATAATTCTCTTGACGTATTATAGTATTAAGGCTATATTGTCCACAATCAGGCATAAGTATTGAGTAATAAGAACATTTTATAGAATAAATTGTTAACTGGAGACAGGAGAAAGTAGTTTCCGGAAGGAGGAAGTGCTATGTCGAAAGAAGAGATTATGCGGAGAATTGTTGACGCGATTATTGCCGGGGATACCCCGGCGGTGGAAGCGGCGACCCGGGAAGGGCTGGACGCGGGGATCGAACCCCAGGACCTGATCGATGAGGGAGGAGCGAAGGGCTTGGAGATTGTGGGGGAGAAGTTCGAGAACCTGGAGATGTTCATCCCGGAGATGCTGATCGCGGCCGAGACGATGCGGGCCCTGAACAAGCTGGTCTTCCCTCATCTGAAGCGGGAGGACCGGGGCGAGACGGTGGGGGTGGCGCTCGGGACGGTGGCCGGGGATACCCACGATCTGGGCAAGAACATCGTGGCCACCCAGCTCAACCTGAAGGGGTATGAGATCTACGACCTGGGGTCGGACGTGCCGGTCAAGAACTTTCTGGAGTGCGCCCGGAAGAACGATGACGTCAAGATCATCGCCATGTCGGCCCTGATGACCACCTCGATGTACTACCAGCGGGACTGCGTCAAGGACCTGATCAAGCACGGGATTCGGGACCAGTTCTACGTGATGGTGGGCGGAGGGGTAGTGACGGGAGATTGGGCGGCAGAGATCGGGGCGGATGGATATGGCCGGACCGCGGTCGACGCGGTGGAGGTCTGTAATCAATTGTTGGCTGGTACGGCCAAACCCGGGGAGGGACTGATTAAGATTGGAGATGTTTAAATAATCCGGCAGTAAACTGGCGGATTAAGTGCCTTAATACAGATAAAGACTGAACATCGAACATCGAACGTCGAACGTCCAACTTCGAACATCGAACGTCGCGGCAACCGGCAACTGAGCTAAAAGCTGAACGTTCAACATTCAACAAGCCTTCGCTAAAGCTACGGCAGGCAAGTTGCTCAACGTTCCACTTCCAAAGATTAAAGGGGCCGAGGTAGAGGGAACTTTTGCGTATTTTGCGCTTTTTTGCGGCTAATAAATCGAAGAGAGAAACTGAATTGTAAATAGGAGGCAACACCATGGCATCTTTAGTGAGACTTATCGAAATGCTGGATCGGGCCAAGGAAGGACCGATCTGTACGGTGGAAGACTGGGAACGGAAGGTTATTCCACAGACAGTTAAGAAATATCTGAAAGACTACGAATTGGCGGGGACCTTCAACAAAGAAACCCCGGTCAACCAGGATATGGAACTGGCCGACCGCTTCTTTGAGGCGGGGCTGGAGATGGCGGTTGAGATCGGTCTCCTCTGCCCGGACACCGAGACGATTATCCGGGTCAGCAAGGAGGAGATCCTCAAGGCGATCGCCGCCGCTCCCAGCCATCTGGTGATGGGAGAGCGGAGAGAATGGATCGACATGAAGAGCCGCCGGCCGGAGAGTCCCATCCCTCCTGTCTTCGGCGGCCCGCTCTGTATTCAGGTCTCGGAAGATCTCTATGTGCCGATCGCGGAAGGGATTCTCAAGGGCAAGCAGGTCCGGGTCCACGAAGGTCCCTCGATCGACACTATCTTTGAAAAGCCGGTCTACTCCGGAACTCCCTTTGAGACCGCGGTTGGCTTGCGGGAGAACCAGCTCCGCCGGGAAGCCCAGTGGCGGGCCGGCCGGGTGGGAATACCTAACGCCTGCATCGCTTCCAGCACCACCGAGTTCGGGCAGCTGGGCGCTTACGCCGGTGCGACCACGCCGTCCAATCCGGCCCTGGCCCTCATTCTTCATCCGGCGGAGATGAAAGTCGGCTACGCCAGTTTTCACAAGGCCATCGCCGCGATCGGCTATGACGGGTATATCCTGATCGGTACCAACTCCATGATCGGCGGTTACAGCGGCGGGGCGGAGGGGGTGGTCCTCTCCAATATCGCCCTGGTCCTGCTCCAGTTTGCCGTCATGCAGGCGGACTGTTCGGACTGCTCGATCTATGACGTCAGATATGATTCGACCTGCAGCCGGCATGGACTATGGGCTCTGAGTACCGCCTGCCAGGGGCTGACCCGCAACACGCATCTCCTCCTCCACAAGGTCATCAATCAGTCGGCCGGCCCCTGTACCGAAGAGATTCTCTACACCTCGGCCGCCGGACTGCTCGCCGGGGGCGTCTCCGGTATGCCGTTTACGGTGGGCTGCCGGTCGGCCGGCGGGCGGTTTAAGAACTATATCACCCCGGCCGAACACTGGTTCTGCGGGGCGGCATTTGAGGCGAGCGCCGAGGTCAGTCTGGAGAAAGCCAATGAGCTGGTTCTCTATATGCTGACTAAATATGAAGAAACACTGGCCAGTCCGCCCAAGGGGAAGAGTTTTGTTGATTGTTTTGACATCAAGACCTTGACCCCCACCCCGGAATGGGGTAATATATATGATAGCGTAATCGCCGATCTCCAGGGGCGCGGTTATCCCGTTAATCCGGTGGTTGCGCCCTGACCGGATTCTTTTAAACTGAATATCCAACTATTCAACAAGGAATATCCAATGAAGAAGGCAAGTAAGGAGCGATAGCTCCTCCTGCCCCCCGAAACAAGTTCGGGATGCCTCGACAAATCGGGATGCAAGCGCAAGCCCTTGGATATTCCTTGTTGGCTGTTGGACATTCAAAAAGCTTAGAGGGGAGAGGACCAGGAAAGGGCTTTAACCTGCTTCATAAAAGTCAATTAGATATATGCCAGACGAAAAGTTTTGACGAAACCTCACAGGCCAGAAGGAGCACTATCATGCAGATGATCTTTGAAAATGCCCGGATTATCACGGTCGATGAAAGAAGACGAGTGATTGAAGACGGGGCGGTGGCTGTGGATGGCGACCGGATTGTCGCGGTGGGCAAGCGGGGAGAGGTTGAAGAGCAGTTCCCGAATTACCAGCGGTATGACGCGAAAGGCGGAATTATCCTGCCGGGGTTGGTGGACTGTCATGTCCATATGTCCCAGGCCCTGATCCGGGGGTGCGCCGAAAATACGGCCCTGGTGGAATGGCTCAAAAGGGTCTGGCGCTGCCAGGGCAACTTCACTGAAGAAGACGGCAAGCTGGCCGCGGAACTCTGCATCCTGGAGATGATCAAGTCCGGGACCACCGCCTTCGTCGAGACGATGATCGCCTCGCGCTACGGGTTCAACGGGATAGCTCAGGTGGTGGCCGACTCCGGGATCCGGGCGGCGCTCTCCAAGATCATCATGGACAACCCCGGCTTCGGCGGGGAAGAATCGATCATGTATCCGGGCCAGGTTGAAGAGAAGGAGCCGTCCATCGCCGAGGCCCTGGCCATGCATGAGAAGTGGGAAGGGGCGGCCGATGGGAGAATCCAGGTTTGGTTCGGCCCGCGGCCGATCGGCACAGGGACCTCGGTCGAGACGATGAAAGAGATCATCGAACTGGCCCATCGCCACGATATGCCGATCGATATTCATTACTGTGAATGCAAGTCCGAAACCACCTACTACAAACGGGAATTTGCCGGATATACCCCGGGGCGGCTGACCGGCTGGCTGGAGGATATCGGCCTGCTGGGGCCGAAGACCCTCCTGATCCACGTCAACTGGCTGGAGCTGGAAGATATCCCGATCCTGGCCCGCACCGGCACTCACGTGGTGCATAATCCCTGCTGCAATACCAAGATCGCCAGCGGGTTCGCCCTGATCCCGGAGATGATCGCGGGCGGGGTCAATGTCTCACTGGGCTGTGACGGCGGACCCAGCAATAATACCTACGACATGTTCCGGGATATGCGGTTCGCCGCCTATATCCACCGGGCCAGGCTGCTCGATCCGCTGGTGATGGACAATGAGACGGTGATCGAGGTTGCCACCATCAACGGAGCGAAGGTGATGGGCCGGGAAGATGAGTTCGGGAGTCTGGCGGTGGGGAAGAAGGCGGATCTGATCCTGATCGATACCGATCAGCCCCATCTCATCCCCAGCACCGATCCGGTCTCAACCTGTGTCTGCGCCGCCAATGGCGGTGACGTCCGGACGGTAGTTATTAATGGAGATCGGAAGAGCACACGTCTGA
>CAKZYZ010000195.1 GCA_937885075.1 uncultured bacterium
CATCGCGGTCGGCGGTACCCGGAATGGCGGCCAGGAAACTACCCTGGCCACGATTGTCAACTTCTTCCTCACCTATGAAATCCTGGCCACCGGCGGCCCGGGCGGGAACTATCTGGGGGCGGCAGCCTGGTCCCAGGACCGCAAAGCCGAAGGGGCCGAGGAAGATACGATCGGAATGGGCCGGGTCGATGGACTGGGCAAGCGAATCGCGGAGTTGGCCCTGGTCCTGGAAGCCGGGCGGAACACCCTGGCGGAAAAAGGAATTGCCCTATCCTGGACCAAAGGCGCCTGGGCCCCGGGCACGTATATGGAAGTCTAACTTGGATCGATATTATATTTGCCTGAATATTATTACTTTTTCAAATGGTGTTGACTTTAGTGCTTTTTCAATAAGTTAGCGCCGCAGGCGATAACTTAATATGAATGCTCTGATCAAACGCATCCGCCGGTCCAGTCGGCTATTGAACTTTCTCACCCTGATAGCCGCAGCCTTGCTGGCCTTTCTCCTGGGCGGGATCATGCTGGTTCTTCTTGGAGCCAACCCATTCACCGCCCTGAAGATTATGGTGATCGGGTCATTCGGTAACTTGAATGCCTTCGCTAATACGGTGATCAAGACCACTCCCTTGCTCTTTGTCGGACTGGGGATCTGTATCTCTTTTCGGGCCGGGGTGTTGAATATTGGAGGGGAAGGACAGCTCGTGGTGGGAGCGATCGCGGCCAGTTCACTTGCTCTGGCGTTGCCGGATTGTCCGGGCTGGCTTTTGATTACTATTTGCATTCTGGCGGGAGGTCTGGCGGGTGCGATCTGGGGAGGAATCGCCGGGGTACTTAAGGCCTATTTCCGGGTCAACGAAGTCTTGAGCACGATCATGTTGAATTACATCGCTACCTACTTAATGAACTACCTTCTCCGGGGCTGCATGATGGACCCGATGCAGGTCAAGATGTGCTCCTTCATCCCCCAGACCGCCCGCCTCCCCCGGGCCGCTTTTCTTCCCGGCCTGGTACCGTCCTACCTCCATATCGGGATCCTGATCGGAATTCTCTTTGCCGTCCTGGTCTATATCTTCATCTGGCGAACCACAATCGGTTTCCGGCTCCGGGTGACCGGGGAGAATCAACGGGCCGCCCGGGGCGCGGGGATCAATACCAGACGATATATGGTGTTGGCAATCTTGTTGAGCGGCGCGCTGGCCGGAGTGGGGGGATCAATCGAAATACTGGGGGTCCATCACCGAATGTTCACCGACGGGTCTGCTTTTGGTTTCACCGGCATGTCGGGATACTACGGGATCGTGGCCGCCCTCTTCGGGCAGCTCAATCCGCTGGGAACTATCCCCGCTTCTTTCTTCCTGGGGGCCATCCTTACCGGAGGGAACAAAATCCAGCGCTTTCTTCAGGTCCCCTCTTCCTTATTGGTTGTCCTGAGCGGTCTGATTGTACTCTTCGTGGTAGGGAGCGAAATTTTCCGCCGGCGCCAGGCGGAACGGGCCGAACTGGAAGCGGAGAAAGAAGCTGGCTTCCAGCGGGTTGATGACACGGACTTTGAAGAGTCCGGGTAGGATGGAGAAGAAAGTAAACAGTGATCAGTGATCGGTAGAGAAAAATACAGTGAACAGTGACCGATAGAAAAGCGAGTAATCAGT
Organism: uncultured bacterium; assembly: GCA_937885075.1. Classification (GTDB taxonomy): domain Bacteria; phylum Auribacterota; class Erginobacteria; order Erginobacterales; family Erginobacteraceae; genus CAKZYZ01. The sequence continues at coordinate 1,650 of CAKZYZ010000195.1, forward strand.
AAATGGTGTTCGGTAATTAGTTGCCCCGATTGCCGGGCCAAAGCGATCTGTGTGAATCTGTGTTCTGATCTGTGTAAATATGTGTGCTAAGAAATCATGATGAAAGAAACTATAATCGGAATCGCGGGATCGGGGATCCGACTGGCCACACCGTATCTTTATGCCGCGATCGGGGAGACCTTCGGGCAGCTCTCCGGAGTGCTGAACCTGGGGGTAGATGGGATCATGCTGATGGGCTCCTTCGCGGCCTTCTTCGTCGCCTTCAAGACCGGGAGTCTGCTCCTGGGCCTTCTGGCGGCGGTCATCGTCGGCGGCCTGATGGGGCTCTTCATGGCCTTTATCAGCGTGACCATGCAGGCGGAGCAGGGAATCAGCGGAATAGGACTCTATCTCTTCGGCCTGGGGCTGAGTGAACTTCTCTTCAAGAAGACCCTGGGGACGGTGCAGACCTTGAACGGCTTCGCGCCGGTGCCGATCCCGCTCCTTTCGAAGATACCGATTCTGGGGGATATCTTCTTCCAGCAGAATGTCATGGTTTATGGGGCGTTTCTCCTGGTGCCGGTGGCCTGGTTTATTATTAACAAAACACCATTAGGGCTCAAGGTTCGGGCGGTGGGCCAGAACCCGAGGGCAGCGGACTCCCTGGGGGTTAACATTAATAGGGTCCGTTACCTGGCGGTGACGGTAGGGGGAATGCTGGCCGGGATAGCCGGAGCATCGCTCTCGATCGCTCTCTTAAATCTATTCCAGCAGAACATTACCAACGGGATGGGATTTATCGCGGTGGCCCTGGTCTATTTCGGACGCTGGCGCCCGCGGGGGATCCTGGTGGGGGCGCTCCTCTTCAGCATGGTCAACGCATTCCAGATCTGGGCACAGGTCCAGGGGATCAAGATACCGTCCGACTTCATGCTGATGATTCCCTATATCATCACCATCCTGGTTCTGGCGGCAATGGTAAGACAGCGATTCCGGGGACCGGCGGCGTTGAATAAGCCGTTTGAGAGAGGGAAATGAGGGGGGAGGGAGAAGGAGGGAATAGGAGGGAATAGCAAGGAAGAGCAGGGAGAAGCACGGAATAGCAGGGATTGGGACAGGCATCTCACATAAATGTTTGATGTCTCCGCTATGCTCCGAGGGAAGTTTTGCGAATTATGAGACTTTCTTGAGCCGCCATCTGGTCCGCCATAGCACGAAGTGCGAAGGAGGAAGCTCGAAGAGCGAAGGCTGGTTTGCGGCCAATAAAGGGGCCGGGTTAGGGGAAAACCAGAAATTCGCAGGCCGGAATAATAATCCGCGGCTGCCGCGAAGATACCAACGGGGAGGTGATGATCAGGCAGCAAAAAAGAAAGCAATACTTGTTCAATGGTTAAATCAAAAGAGGAGAGATAGGATGAAATTAAAGAGTTTAGTAGTAGCATTAATCACGCTGGCCCTGGTAACAAGCGGATTTATCTCCAGGGCGGAGGCCAAACCGTTCCGGGTCGCGGTTATCCTGCCCAGCGCGATCAACGATACGGAATGGAGCCAGAGTCTTTATGAGGCATTCCTATCCATCCAGAATGAGATGGGGAAGGAGAACTTCCAGTTTGTCTACTCGGAGAACATGTGGTCGGTCTCCGACGCCACCGCGGCGATCCGGGACTACGCCAGCGAGGGATACGACCTGGTGATCGGACACGGCGGTCAATACGGGACCTGCCTGATTGAGGTAGCTCCCAGCTTCCCCAAATTAAGTTTTGCCTGGGGAACGATAAATGACACCCTGACCGATCAGGGGATTAAAAATGTCTTCGCCTATGACGCCCGGGCCGAACAGGGTGGATATGTCAACGGTGTGATCGCGGCCAGGCTCAGCCGGTCCAAGATACTCGGAATGGTCAATCCGATGGAGATCTCGGACTGTAAGGCCTATGTCGACGGCTTCACCGCCGGGGCCAAGTCAATCGACCCGAAGATCAAGGTCAAACCGGTCTGGACCGGTTCATATAGCGATGTCGCCCTGGCCTCGGAGACAGCCCAGGCCCTGATCAAGGATGGGGCCGATGTCCTCTCCGGAACTTCTCAGATGTGCGTGGGCGCGATCGGCGTCGCTCGGGATAAAGGGGTGCTCTGGTTTGGAGCGCGGGTCGATCCCAGCCGGCTGGCTCCGGATAATGTAATCTGCAGCATGGTCTACGACTGGACGGTGGCCTTCAAGCCGATGATCAAGGCCATCCAGGGCGGGACCCGTGGAGGCAAGATTTTCGAGCTTACCCTGGCCAATAAAGGAATCACCATGGTCCTCAACCAGCAGGCGGTAGATCGGGTCCTGGTGGGAAATACCGTCTCGGCAATCATCGACGGGAAGATCAAGGTGGAATAAAACCAATCTCAAGAATTGAACCGTGGAGACACAAAAAGCGCGGAGAAAGAACCAATGACTATAGTAATCAGATTAATAAATTACTTTTTGATTCTACTTCGCGGTCGCCGCGTTTCCGCGGTCTAAATATCGGAGAAAAAAATGAAGATTAAACATATATTTGTCTGCCTTCTGGCAGTAGGTCTTATTGTTGCCTCATTCGGAATAGAAGCCTCGGCGAAACCGTTCCGGGTTGCCCTTATCCTGCCCAGTTCGATCAATGATTCGGAGTGGAGCCAGAGTCTCTATGAGTCATTCCAGGCCATCCAGAATGAGATGGGGAAGGAGAACTTCCAGTTTGTCTATTCCGAGAACATGTGGTCGGTCTCCGACGCAACCGCGGCGATCCGGGACTATGCCAGCGAGGGCATCGATCTGATAATCGCTCATAGCGGTTCATTCGGAGCCTCCCTGATTGAGGTGGCGCCCGATTTCCCGAAGAACAGTTTCGCCTGGGGGACCGCCAACGATGTCTTCGCCGACCAGGGAATAAAGAATATCTTTGCCTACAACGCGATGGCTCAAGAGGGAGGATATGTCAACGGGGCGATCGCGGCCAGGCTCAGCCAATCCAAGATTCTCGGAATGGTCAACCCGATTGAGGTCTCGGACTGCAAAGCCTACGTCGATGGGTTTAAAGCCGGGGCCAAATCAGTCGATCCCCAGATCAAGGTAAAACCGGTCTGGACCGGATCCTTCAGCGATGTCGCCCTGGCCTCGGAGACGGCTCAGGCCCTGATCAAGGACGGGGCCGATGTCCTGACCGGGACTTCGGAGATGTGCATGGGCGCTCTGGGTGTCGCCAAACAGAAAGGTGTGCTCTGGTTCGGGGCGCGGGTCGATCCCAGCCGGGTTGCCCCGGATAACGTGATCTGCAGCATGGTATACGACTGGACGGTGGCCTTCAAGCCGATGATCAAGGCCATCCAGGGCGGGACCCGGGGGGGCAAGGTCTTCAATCTCACCCTGGCCAATAAAGGAATCACCATGGTCCTCAACCAGCAGGCGGTCGATCAGGTCCTGGTGGGAAATACCGTCTCGGCTATTATCGACGGCAAGATCAAAATAGATTAAGAAGGTGGAGCGCTGAAGTAATGCCTGCCGGAGAGCAGGCATTATTTCAGTATTCCAGAATGATGCCCGAATAGAAATATTCCGAGGGAGCAGGAGCGAGGAAAAACTGAACATCGAACGACAAGAGATAATTCGCGTAGATTCGCGAGACCCGCAAAATGACCTGGGGTCATCGTGGGTTAAAATTAGCGGTTAAAAATAGGGGCGGAGGAGGAGGTCCAATCAGTGTAACCCGCAAAATGCCTTCGGCATCGCGGGTTAAAAATCCGTGAAATTGTGGACTAAAAACGGGGCCGAGGTCGGGGAAGAAAACAAAAGAATAAATCAGTGGACTGAACCAAATATGAAGACCCCTCCAACAACTACCAGTTTAATCAAGGTGGACTCCCTGGAGGCGCGAGGGATCGTGAAGCGATTCCCCGGGGTGCTGGCCAACGACCATGTTGATTTCGACGTCCGGGCCGGGGAGGTCCACGCGCTGCTGGGGGAGAACGGGGCCGGCAAGTCCACCCTGATGAAGATCCTCTACGGGCTCTATCAGCCCGACGAGGGGGAGATTCTGGTTGACGGCAAAGTGGTTTCGATCCGGTCGCCGCTCGATGCCATGCGCCACGGAATTGGGATGGTCCACCAGCATTTTATGCTGATTCCGACTCTTACGGTAACTGAGAACGTAGCCCTGGGACTTCCCTCCTCTCGCAAAGTCCTGCTGGACCTGGATGTGGTGGCCCGGCGGATTGAGGAGTTGGCTGCTATCTATCATCTCCAGATAAACCCCAAAGCGCCGGTCTGGCAGCTCTCAGTGGGGGAGCAGCAGCGGGTGGAGATCCTGAAGGTTCTTTACCGGGGTGCCTCGGTCCTGATCCTGGACGAGCCAACCGCGGTCCTGACGCCCCAGGAAGTAGATGGTCTCTTCAGAACGCTCCACAAGATGGTGGATCAGGGCCACGCCCTGGTCTTCATCAGTCACAAGCTCTGGGAGGTGATGGCGCTCTCCAATCGGGTGACGGTATTGCATACCGGGCGGGTAGTGGGGAAGCTTCCGATTGAGGAGGCGGACGAGAAGAAGCTGGCCCGCCTGATGGTGGGTCGGGAGTTTCTGATGCGGGTGGACCATCCGGAGGTGGAGCTGGGAGAGGTGAAGCTGGAGCTGAAAGGGGTCCGGGCTCTGGGGGATGACGGACTTCCGGCGCTCAAGGGGGTTGATCTGAAGGTACGGGCCGGGGAGATCCTGGGGTTGGCCGGGGTCTCGGGCAACGGGCAGCGGGAAGTGGCCCGGGTGATCGCGGGGGTGCGCCCGCCCTCCGGGGGGAGCGTATTCATGGACGGGGAGAACATAACCAACTGGCCACCGGGGCGGATCATGGAGCAGGGGCTCTCCTATATCCCGGAGGCGCGGATGCTCGACGGGGCGGTGGTAAATTTTACTCTGGAAGAGAACATAATCTTGAAGGATCATAATCACCCCCCTTATGCCAGCGGGATATTCCTGAACTTCAAAAATATTACCCGGGAGACGGAGCGGATGGTCCGGGAGTTCGATATCAAGACACCGTCACTCACCATCCCCCTCAAGAACCTCTCCGGCGGGAATATCCAGAAGCTGATCCTGGCCCGGGAACTATCGAGAAATCCCAGATCGGAAGAGCACACGTCTGAACTCCAGTCACACTGATATATCTCGTATGCCGTCTTCTGCTTGAAAAAAAAAAACACACCCACCCCCCCCCCACCCCCCACCCCCCACATATC